>JBJOFM010000181.1:0-10472 GCA_046048755.1 Bacteroidota bacterium
TGACTAAACGGCGTACAAAATTACGGAAGTTTTTACTTCTGACGTTGTTGGCATTTCTGATGTTTTCGGGAATGGCCGCTGTTTTGACGCGCAATCAAATCGTTCAGAATTATTTAGCCAAAAGAGCCGCCAACTATTTGTCCAAGGAATGGAAAACCAAGGTGGAGATTGGCTATGTATCCATCGATTTTCTGAGAACTTTCCACATCGAGAATTTAAGAATCTACGATAAACATCAGGATACCCTCATTCAGTGGGGGGCCTTGGATGCGCGGATTGATGAATTCAGTTGGACCCGCAAGCATCTGTTTTTAGAGAATTTGAGCATCAAAAATCTGTTGTTTAAAAACGGGCAACACAAGAAAGGGGAAGATCTAAACCACGGTTTTTTAATTGATTATTTTGCATCCTCCGATACCACCGCCAGCACTGGAAAAGCCCTTGAAATCTCCATGGGTAACTTGGAGTTGGTTGATGGGAAATTTGTGTATTTCCGCAGACAAACCCAAGCTGCTTACCCAGAAATGGACCCGGATTATTTGGTGTTCGATAGAATCAATATTGGTATTCGGGATGTGAAAATCGACGAAAAATCCTTGATACGCGGTCAGATTTATCGATTTGCTACGCGCGAACGTTCCGGTTTGGAAGTGGTGGAAGGAACGGCGGTTTTGGATATTACCAACAATTACATCGACCTACGAAAAATGGAGTTAAAAACTCCGTGTTCTCGAATCCGGGATCGGGTAAAAATAATGTTTGACAGCTGGACCGACTTCGACGAGGTAGAAACAGACGTGAATTGGTTGTTTGATATCAAGGATTCGGAAATTTGTTTGGAGGAGCTGGTGGCTTTTCATCCGTGGTTTGAGCAACGAAAATTATTGCTGTTGTTGAGTGGGAAGGCAACCGGAACGTTTGCTAACCTTCAGTCCAACGATGTTTGGATCCGCGGGGATGAGTCCAATACCAACTTACGTGGAGCCCTGCAATTGAAGCATTTGGTGGAATTGAGTCAGTTTGAGTACCATTATCAACTGGAAAATTCCAGTGTGGATATGGGCGATTTGAGTAGGGTAGTGTACGAGTTGGATTCGGTCCCTGTAGTTCGTTCATTCGGTCCGTTGGAGGTACAAGGAAAGTTAAATGGCACATTGAATTGGGTTGATTTTGATGGTTGGTTGAACAATAAAATCGCATCGTACTCGGGATATACGTTGTTTGATTATACCACTTCGGTAGAATTAACGAAGTACCAGTTATTGGGCGAATTACAGCGATTGGAATTGAATCAATTGCCGGAATTTTTTCCGAATGTGGCAGTTTATGATACCAAAGTAGATGTAAATGGAACGGGGTTTTACTTTCCCGATGTGCAGCTCAATTCGCTATTGAAAATCGGCAATCTTCAGTATGAGGATCGAACCTTAAAAGGAATTTCTGTCACAGCTTCTTTGTTGGAGGATAACGTTGAATATTTGGTTGACAGTAAGGACACCGGATTTAGATTAAGCAGCATTGGTAGCATTGAAAATCTTTCGAGCAATCCCCATTTCCAAGGAGGGGCCACGGTGCAACGCTTGGTATTAAATGGAATGGGTTTGGATTCTGTTCCGCTTTCTATGAGTGGTAGTGTGGATTATGATTTTGCAGGTTCTACCTTGGCGAAGTCCAAATTTTGGATAACGGCCGATAATGCACAGTTCAACATCGGACAAAATCGATACTATTGCAAAGAGCAGCAAATAAACAAAGACCCTGAGAAAGGATGGGAGTTTGATGGGTCTTGGTTGCAAGGAAATATAACGGCAGGATTTAATATCGACCAAACCGAAGAATTGGTTCAACTGCTGTTGCATAGCCAATTTCCGGATGATTTTGAAAAGCCCGTTTTTGCGCAAAATCAAGATTTTCAGTTTAATATACGGATGATACAGACGGATTGGATTTCCCAGTTCGTTGTTAAAAATTTATCCTTGGGATTGGTGAATGCCATTGGTAGTGTTTCAACCGCAAAGAACAAAATGGATGTGGAAGTTGGTCCGTTGGAGGTATCGTACAACGATATCGAATTGCAAAAACTGCAAGTTTCACTGCATACAGACGAATTTCAATCGGGGAGATTGCAAGTATCTACAGGTTCTGCTGCCATAGGAAAAACGAAATACGATGAATTGGCCATTGGAGCGGTGTTAAAGCAGGGTCAATTGTCGTTGGCTTTGGGTTTGCATGACGAAAAAGATAGATACCAATTGTCGTTACAAACCGAAAGTACCAACGAAAAGGACTCGTTGAATACTCAGTTTGCCTCTACCCAGTTGCGATTATACAACAATCCTTGGTATGTGGATCCGGATGCGCGATTAAACTATGTAAAGGGCAAGCGCTGGGATGTAAATCGGTTTGTTATGGCCGATGCCGACCATTATTTGGAGGTGAGCGGTGCAATTTCAAAGAGTTTGAAGGACACGTTGCATGTTGAATTTCACAATTTAACGCCGCAGGTATTGGCGCCTTTTTTCCCAGAGAACACGTTTGATACATTGGATTTTCATGCATCGGCCGATTTTAAAGTGGCTGGCGTATTGGGGGATCAGGTATTTTTAGGGACCTGCATGGTTAATAATCTCACCTATTACGGGTACAATTACGGTTCCATTGATGTGGACTTGCGGGATGCGGGCAAGCAGGGATTGTTAGGAATTGCAGCACGAGGCAGAAAGGGAGCAATCAAAGGGCTGGCCTTGTTGGGAAGTGTGGATTTGTTGAATAGCGAAAAATGGGTAGACATGTATTTGGATGTACCGTTGAAGACCCCTGCTAAAATTCTGAAGCCATTTTTAGACGGAGCCGTAACGGTGAACGAGGGCTATTTGGATGGGGTGGTGAACATTGTAGGACCTACCAATAAGATACAATTAGACGGTGAAATCAATGCCCGTGACGTGTTGTTCGGGGTGGATTATTTAGGTACATTTTACAGGTTTTCGGGTAAATTTGATGTCAATACCAACGGGGTGTTTACCCAAAAACCCATCGATTTAACGGGTAAAACCGGGTTGAACGGGAAAGCCAAAGCGAGTTTGGCCTTCACTTGGAAGGATTATTCGGATTTCGCTTTGGATATTCGGGTGTACGATGCCAAGAATTTAAAGGTGTTAGAAACTACCGAAAAGGATAATTCCTTGTTCTACGGCAGCGGTAGAGCAGCGGGTAGTTGTAGGATTTATGGACCCATCGATAAAATCAATATTATCGCCGATTTAACCCCAGAAAAGAACGCAAAAGTGAGTATATTATATCCTTCGTCTAACGAAAATTACATTTCCAATGGGGTAGTTTTTAGAGACAGGGATAACCAGGATAAAGAAATCAAATCGGCTCAAATCGTATCCGATGAAGAAGAATCCGTTTTAGGGAAAATAGAGGTAGTGATTCACGCCAACACCAACCTGGAAGCCGAGTTTGTAATCGATAAAAAATTGGGGGATATCATTCGAGGTAGAGGGAAAGGGGATTTGCGTTTGTTGTACGATGAAAACGAGGATCTATTCTTATTTGGTGCCTATGTGATTGCCAACGGGGAGTACCAGTTTTCACTGCCTGGAATTAACCTTACCAAGAAAATGTTGTTGGACGATGGGGGTTTAATTACTTGGACAGGAGACCCTTACAATGCCAATGTTTCCATGATTGGAAAGGTTCAAAAAAGAATTTCACCGTCTCAGTTGATGTCAACCATGGGCGGTAGCGGCACAAACTATCCGGCTACGCTGATTGTGAGTCAATTGTTAATGACTGGTAATTTGATGCGGCCCAATATTAGCTTTGATATTTTGGCGCCGGAGTTAGAAAAATCCGGTGGTAGTAACAGCGAGGTGAATGCGGTGATACAGCGAATTCGTCAGGATAAAGACGAAACCATGCGACAGTCTATTGCCTTGTTGTTGTTCGGGAATTTTATGCCTCCTTCGTTTTCTAATGGA
Source organism: Bacteroidota bacterium (assembly GCA_046048755.1). Classification (GTDB taxonomy): domain Bacteria; phylum Bacteroidota; class Bacteroidia; order NS11-12g; family UBA955; genus JAGKXC01. The sequence goes on from JBJOFM010000181.1 coordinate 3,987, forward strand.
AGTGCGGGTGCGGCAAATATGTTGTCTGGGGCCGGTGTTGCTGGGAATTCCGTTTCCAATATCGCCTCCAATGTAGTGAATGATTTGTTTGCAAAAGCGGGAATTCCTACCCGAATCCAAGTAAATTATGACGATGTTCGATCCGCTTCGCGGGGAAGCAATGGACTGGTGTTTATTAATAGCGAATGGTTTTTATCGGACCGTTTGCGCTTGGACGTGAATTACGACCCCACGGTTTCCATGGTGGGATTGGCCATGCCGTTTAATTTAAATTTGGAATACATGACGCGGAACGATCACTGGAAGTTGAAAGCATTTTCACGGTCGAGCAATATGTTGTTGCAACAGGCTGGAACTACCACCAACGGTGTTTCGGGAAATACGTTGGGAACCGGTTTGGTTTATCGTCGTGAATTTGATTCATTTAAACGAAGAACTAACAATTCTCCGGCAACGGTGGAATCGCCCTAATTTTATTTGATACCTTTGCTTTTTAACTATGAAACCGGGTATATTTATCATCGAAACAGCCAAGTATAGCCTGGGTTCTATCCGCCAAAACAAGTTACGGAGTATTTTGTCCGTTTTGGGTATCACCATCGGGATTTATTGCATTATCGCTGTATATGCATTGGTGCATTCCATGGAAATAAATATCAATCGGCAGTTCACGAAATTTGGGACCGATGTGGTTTTTGTTCAGAAATGGCCTTGGGATCAGTGGGGTTCTAACTATCCATGGTGGAAGTTTTTAAGTAGACCGGTATCTGCCCCTGCCGAAGCAAAATTTGTGGAAGATAAATTAGTGGGTACGATGGCCGATAAGGTGGCATACATCTTCAGTAACGACGAAAAAATTCAAGCCAATGGGGTAACATTATCGGGAACCACCGTGCAATGCATTAGTGAGCATTTTACCGAAATTCAAGACATACAGGTAGAATCGGGCAGATTATTTACATCCCAAGAAGTTAACAGCGGTGAGCCGGTGGCAATTATCGGTGCAACCATCGCAAGAGAGCTGTTTGGAGGGCGAGCTATCGGACAAAAAATGCGGGTAGGCTCTCGGATTTGTACGATTATTGGGGTGATTGAATTGGAAGGCAGTAGTATTATCAATAATAGTAAAGACGACCAGGTCTATATCCCATTAAATCTTGGGTTAAGCATGTATTCTTACCGTGACAACGAAGACGCTCAAATTTTGGTGAAAGCGGCCAAAGGGGTTACGTTGGATGATCTAACGGTGGAGGTGGATATGCTGTTGCGTCAATATCGAAAAATAAAACCCGGTAAAGAGTCGAATTTTGCGGTTAACCGAATGACCATGATTACCTCCGCAGTGAGCGAGTTGTTCTCACAAATTCAGAAGATAGGGGTAGTAATTGGTGGATTTGCCATGTTGGTAGGTTGTTTTGGTGTGGCGAATATCATGTTTGTGAGCGTAAAGGAAAGGACCAAGGAAATTGGAATTCAAAAGGCATTGGGTGCTCCAAGTATTTTTATTCAATTGCAATTTTTATTGGAGGCAGAATGGTTGTGTATATTGGGTGGACTGGTGGGTATGTTGCTGGTATGGCTCACTTTTTTGGGGTTGAATGTCATGTTGAAAACCATGATGGATGGAGGCGTGACGCTTATTTTATCGCCGTCTGATACGTATTTAGGATTGTGGGTTTCGGCTTTGGTGGGTGTATTGGCTGGTTTTATTCCTGCTACTCGGGCTGCGCGATTGAATCCTGTGGAAGCCATGCGTGCTAAATAGTTGGTGTTATTGTCAATAGTTTTGTGTTATTAAACGTTTAACAGAACAATTGTTCTAACAACAATGTTAACTTTGTAGATATTTACTGTTTCCATGCGATTTATTGTTCTATTAATAGGGTTCTTTTATTTCTCGGGTTTGGCGGGTCAAAGTGTAAACGATTCAATGGTACGGCATGAGGCAGATTCCGCAGGAATAAGCGTTGTGGATTCTGCGAAAATCGAAAAGATGGAGACGATTGAGATTAAGGTCTCGGGTTCTTTGATTGAGAATAAATCGGATCGGTTGGTGTACAATGCGGCGGCAGACATCATGGCAAAGGGCTCATCGGCATCGGAGTTATTGGCGAAAGTTCCTTTGGTGGACGTGGATATGGACGGAAATGTATCCATTCGCGGAAGTCAGAATTTACGAATTTTAATCAACGGAAGACCTTCGGGGATGATGGCCGGAAATGTGGCGGATGCACTGCGAAGTTTGCCGGGAGCGAGTATCGATAAAATTGAGGTAATTACCAATCCTTCGGCGAAATACGATGCGGAAGGCACCGGAGGAATCATCAATATTATCTTAAAGGATGTAAAAATCAAAGGTACAACGTCCAATTATACCGCTGGAATTGGGACGCGGAGTGCAAATTTTAGTGCCGATGTTACCAATCAAAACGGTAAAACAGGGATTACAGCCCGATTAGGAGGGCATTTTTGGCGCAGTTGGGGCGATGGCAGGACGCGGAGAACCAACGAAATTAATGGAATTGATTATCTGCTGTTGCAAAATAATTCGGTAAACAACTGGGGCGGTGGGCCACGTTTAACGTTGGGAATCGACCATCAAATCAGTAAAAAATCGGCCATCAATGTTACGGCTACGGTACGATCGCGGTTTCGGAATAGTGATAATACTTGGAATACTTCTACAGGGATTGAAAACGATCCTGTTTATTTTCTTTGGAAACAGGCTACGGATAATTTAACCACAGGTTTGGGAATGGATTTGAATGCCGATTACCGAAAGACCTTTAAAAAACCAGGCAGGGATTTGGGGATTTCGGCACAGTACACGGTAGATCAAGATAATACGGATTACGAATTGCATCGCTACGATAGTATCGGATTGGAGACGCGCTTTGAACAAAGTAGGAATATTGGGCAAAACCGAGAATTTACGGCACAAATAGATTTTACAGAACCCCTATCGGCCAAATTAATCATGGAATCCGGATTGAAGACCATTTTGAGAAATGTGTATTCGGATTACAATTTTGATAGCATGGATTACAGTTTGCAACAGTTGGCGAGTATCGATTATCGAAAAAATAAATTCGATTATTATCAAAATGTTTTAGGGGGGTATACGCAGTTTAGTTACAATGCCAGCAAGTTATTGTCGTTCAAGTTTGGGATGCGTGCTGAGTTCACGGAGTTTGGTGGGAAATTGTACTTTCCTGCGGAGGATAAATATGTAGGTAAGCCATATTTTAACCCCATTCCTTATTTTAATGTAAATAGAAATTTTGATGGGGGGAGTTTTTTAAAGTTCACGTATACGCAGCGTATTCAGCGGCCGAGTTTGTTCTTTTTGAATCCGTACACAAATTTCTCGGATCCATTAAATATCACCACGGGAAATCCCAGATTGAATGCTGAGTTGAGCAATAATTTAGAGTTGAGTTTGGGTAAATACGGTAAAACAGGGGGCGGTGGGGTTAACGTGTATTACCGAAATACGGATAACGCGATTGAAACCATTCGAACCATCGGCAAAGACCGAGTTTATCGAACTACCTATGGCAATGTTGGTTTAAATAATACCGTGGGGATGGATATGAATGCCAATTTGAAAACTGGTAAATGGACCTTGAATTTTAATGGGGGATTGGGTTATGTGATGATCCGCAGTTTAATAGATACGGGATCTATTGCGGGTTTGAGCAATCAGGCATTAACGTATAATGCCGGAATTAGAGGCAGTTTAAAAATGAAAAACAATTGGCAAATGGAGGTTTGGGGTAGATTTAATGCGCCCACCATTTCATTACAAGGCTACTCCATGAGTTGGTTTTTTCACATGGTTGGATTTAAAAAGCGATTTAATGAAGATCGTGGTGGCTTAGGATTTGGAATTGATAATCCATTAACGCCTCAAATTGATATCATCACTAGAACACAAGGGTCGGATTTTACGTTTTACAGCATGCAGCGCTTGAATTTATGGGGTGCTAGAATCAATTTTGACTATAAGATTGGCAGTATGAGTGTGGAGAAGCCCAATCAGGTAAAGCGTAAATTACAAAATGACGATTTGAAAAAAGCAGAGGGCGATGGCGCCATGTAAACGTTTATAAACGCTTAAGTTCGCTTACGTTGAAAAGATGGGAATTACCCTGTTGGAATTATTGTTAATTTTGTATTTATGGAAATGTCAGGAACCGTAATTGCTATTTTACCAAAACAAACAGGAACGAATAAAGCAGGAAATACTTGGGAGAAACAGGACTTTGTAATTCAAACTACAGGTCAGTATCCAAAGAAATTATGTTTTGCTGTATGGGGTGATAAAATTGCTAAGTTTCAAATTAGAGAAGGTGAAGAGATTACGGTGTTTTTTGACGTAGAAAGTAGAGAATACATGGGTAAGTATTATACCGATGTAAAGGCGTGGAATGTAACAAAAGGAGCTGCGGTTGCTGGCAGTGGCATGGGTGGAGGATACAATTCGTCCGGTTCTGGTGACATGAATGGGGGAATGTCTACGCCCAATCCGTTTGGAAGTTCTGAATCGCCGGTTATTTCCGCCGATTTAGGTAGCTCAGACGTGGACGACTTACCGTTTTAATAGGCACGAGTGTCTTTTATATTTGTCATAATTCAATCAATATTTTGACAAAGAGAAAACGAATCGTTAATTTGCATAGTCTACATACATATTATATTACCCGAAGACTATGCGGTTATACCATAAATCAAAGATTTTTTTTATAAGATTAGCTACCCTTTTGCTGGCGATTTTTGCATTGGCATTGCATGGTGCAGATTTTTATGTTAGCAAAACCGGGTCGGATGCTAATTCTGGGGCATCAGGTACTCCTTTTCTAACCATCAATAAAGCACTTTCTTCAGCATCTGCGGGCGATAATATTTATATTGGTACAGGTGCCTATTCAGAATCACTGGTTATAACAAAATCTTTAAAGTTTTATGTAGATAGCTGTCAGGTTAATAAACTAATTATGTACAGTAACTCGGTGATGTTAACGCTAGAGGGATGGTCGAGTATAATGAGTTTTAACGTTAAAGATTCTTTAGTATTAACGAAAGGAGTGGTAAAGGTTGAAAACTCGTTGGCTGCTTTTCGAGCGTTAACTACTTGCGGTATTGGTGGTGGAAATTCAAGTAGTTACGTGGATGGTAGATTGTACGTAGGTAAAGATAATGGTATAATGGACATTACATTCCCCATTGGAGTAAGTAATAGTTATCGTCCTACCCGTCTTGTTTTTACCAAATCCAATGGTGATCTTACGTATTATTTTGCAGAAGTAAAACCAGGGAAAGCATTATCGCCAGGTAATTTGCCTTCGGGAATTAGAAATTATTCTTGGGTTAATTATTATAACCTCGGTACTGTTCCGAAGAATGCAGCGAATAGTAATTCATTCGTATTAGATATTAATTATGATTCGGTGCAAATGGATGATCGCGTCTACGATGGTCCAAATTTGCGGGTAATTGGATACGAAGGTAGCTCTGCTTGGGGTAATTTTGGGGGTACAGGATCGGCAAGCAGAAAGGGGAAGATAACAACATCATCGATGGCTAAATTGGGGACGTTTACTCTTGCAAATGCCTATCAATTGCTAACTTCCACCCAACGTAAATCGGGTGTAAATACCTTAGGTAGTGATTCTGCCTATGCAAAATGGAAAATTAGTGTGGGCAGATGTTCTAACGATTCAATTCGGTTTTTGGATGAGTCCAAAAGCATAGGATCAGCCATCCAATCGTATTTCTGGAATTTTGGGGATCCTACCAATGTGGTTAACACATCAACCAAGCGAAATCCCGTATTTAAATTTACCGGAGCAGGAACGTACCGCGTTAGCATGGTGATGTTAAATAATGGCGGATTTTTGGACTCTTGGGTTCAGGATATTACCATATTTCAATCACCTATTATTCAACGCACAGCCAGAGAATTGTGTATCGGTGAAATGTCAACGTTCACAGATAATTCTATTGCTCCGAAAGCATCTGATGTAACGTCGTGGTATTGGGATATGGGAAATGGAGGAACACCTGCGCCGCCATCAACGAAATATACTTTAAAGACATTCACGCATACCTATTCAGCACCGGGTCCTTATAAGGTGTTTCATTATGCAACGTCTAAGGATGGTTGCCAGACCCGTGATACCTTCACGTACTTCGTGCATAACAAGCCTTCAATCGACTTTACCACTGAGGACAAATGCATTGGACAATCCAATGTTTTTACAGATAATACTACGGTGGATGTACCGGATAAAGTAAGGTCGAGAACCTGGTATATGGGCGATGGCCAAGTATTAACGGGAACCAATGCAACCGATTACAAAACAATAACTAAAAAATACGCAGCACCAGGTCTATACCAAGTGAAAATAATGATATACTCTGATTTTCAAGGCTTAAGAGGTTATTGTAGAGACTCCTTAACCAAGCCGGTAAGGATTTACGATA
>JBJOFM010000182.1:0-3667 GCA_046048755.1 Bacteroidota bacterium
GGCATTACATCGCAACAAATCCTCATCGGCGATCGTTTTCAAACCACTTCGGCAAAGGGTACACTATCCGTCTCGGAACCGGATATTCAATCCAATATTCATTTACAGCCTTGGGGCTTTGTAATCATCGGACAATAAAAAATCCTAATCTTTGTAGCGTATGAGCAATCAAAAGCCGAAACTGTCGATTTTCCAAATAATCAACATGAGCATTGGATTCATGGGGATTCAATTTGGTTGGGGCCTGCAAATGGCCAATATGAGTTCCATCTATCAGTTTCTGGATGCTGAACCGGATAAAATTCCATTATTGTGGTTAGCGGCTCCACTTACCGGTCTAATTGTGCAACCCATCATTGGTTACATTTCCGATAGGACATGGCATCCTTTCTGGGGCAGAAGACGACCCTATTTCCTTATTGGTGCCATACTCAGTTCCGCTGCTTTGATTTTGATGCCAAACAGTTCTGAGCTATGGATGGCGGCAGGTTTATTGTGGATTCTGGATTCGTCTATAAACATTTCCATGGAGCCGTTTCGTGCTTTTGTGGCCGATAAACTTCCAGAAGAACAGCGAGATCTTGGATTCTCTATGCAAAGTATGTTCATTGGAGCCGGCAGTGTTATCGCCAGCGCATTGCCATGGATATTAACCAACTGGGTGGGCATAAAACCGGATTTACATAGTACCTCTGCCATTCCTTATAACGTAAAACTCAGTTTTTATATTGGTGCTGCTGCGTTTTTTGTTTTGGTATTATATACCATATTAACCAGTAAAGAATATCCCCCCTCCGAAGTCCCAGATCGTAAAAAAGTTGAAGAAAGTAAAAAAGGGTTCGGCGCGGGTGCGATGGAGATCTTGCACGCAATCACCCACATGCCCAAACGCATGAAACAATTGGCATTGGTACAATTTTTAACGTGGCCTGGACTATTCTTAATGTGGTTCTACTACAGTCCATCGGTGGGTAAAAGCCTATTTAAAGGCAGTCCTTCCGCAACCGAAATAATACATCCCAAAATGGAGGTCACTTATTTCGCTCCTGAAAATCAAGATTCATCCATGCTCGAAGAAACGGAAACGAACATGAGTGAGGAAGACGGAAAGGTAGATTCCACTTTGTTGCCAACCGCATCATCGGATACCTTAGTGCTACTGAGTTTGAATTGGAATAAAGACACCTTATCGGATCGATATTTTATTCAGTACACTACCGATACTTCGGTACTAGGAGTTAATGGCACCAGTAAAAAAGTTCAGTATATCACCTACGATACGGTGTTAAATATATATAATGCCTACCACCGCAAAACCATTAAAAACAACCTGCCTCAGAATGCTGTACAATGGATAGTGATAAGCGATCGTAGTACTGCTAAAGCGAATTTTGGTAAAGGAGGCGAATTCGCTGGTTTGACATTTAGTTGTCAGAATCTAATTACCTTTTTGTTCGCCCTTATTCTTCCTTGGTTGGCCAAGAGTTTTACCAATCGAATTACCCACATGATCTGTCTCACTATTGGTGGTGCAGCCCTGCTTTCCTTTGGATGGGTAGTAGAACAAAATAATGCAAACCTGCTATTTTTTGTAATGACCGGTGTGGGTATTGCATGGAGTTCTATCGTCAGTATGCCTTACAGTATGCTAAGCGGAAGTATTCCCGAAAATAAAATTGGGATTTATATGGGGATTTTCAACTTCTTCATCGTATTGCCAGAAATCATTGCCTCACTATTTTTCGGAAAGGTGATGAAGAACTTGTTAAATAACAACGAGATACACGCTGTAATGATTGGTGGCGGTTTATTATTACTCGCAGCATTACTGTGTTTAAGAATAGAAAAAACATCTAGCAAAATATAATTTTGCCTATTTTCGAAAGGCATGGAAGCGGATTCGTTTCATCCAAAACATAAATCCTTAACGGGTTTAAATATCGTTAGTATGTTGATGTCGGTGTACGTAATCATCGCCGTAATCATCGAATTTCTCTTTGAAATAACTCCGCAACTTATTCGATTACTGCACATTGCTGATGCGTTTGTCTGCTTAATCTTCATCCTTGATTTTATAGTAAACCTAAAAAAAGCCGAAAGCAAAAAACACTATTTAATCAACGAATGGGGTTGGGTAGATTTAATCACAAGTATTCCTGCTATCGGTGTTTTCAGTCAATCAGGTTATTTTCAAATCATCCGTGTATTAAGGATATTTCGCGCATTTCGATCGTCCCAACAAATCATACATTATCTGTTTCGATCCCGTATTCAAAGTACCTTTACTGCGGCAATTATTGCATATATTTTACTAGTGATATTTGCCAGTATAGCCATATTAGAAGTAGAAGAAGGCAAACCCGGAAGCACCATAAAAACTGCTGAAGATGCCCTCTGGTGGGCATACGTCACGGTTACTACAGTAGGGTATGGCGATATGTATCCCGTTACTACTTTAGGAAGGATGATTGCTGCCGTTCTTATGACTGCCGGTGTGGGTATGTTTGGAACTTTCACCGCTTGGGTTTCCTCTTGGTTTATTCAGCATCGGAAAGACAAACTGCACTAATTCCGCCGTATAAAGCGTTATTTTTAATCGCCGATTGGATTTAATTCATCAGCTTAATTTACTGATTTTGATTTAGTTGATAATTTACTTACTCCATAAAATACCAATCCCAAACCAATAGTACTTAAACCATATACGCTTTCAGTTGGTTTTTGATCGATAAAGAACATAGCTACCAAAAACGTAGCAGCCAAAAAGATCAATGGGGTAACGGGATATCCTAATGCTCTGTATCCCGTGGGTTTTCCGTCTTTAATTCTCAACCATACCATCCCAAAAACCGTAAGCATCGTAAATAAACTGAGCGTAAACGCAATATAGTAAATGAGTTGCGGGAAGTCCATGGCAAACAACAATACCAAGGTAACCAGCAATTGCACACCGATAGCTCTACGAGGATTCCCATCCGTTTCTCGCTTGGAGAGTGAAACGGTAGCCGGAATGGCCTCAAACATTTTAGCCAAAACTCTTGGGCCTGCGAATACCATACTTGAAATCGTTGAAACCAATAACAAACTGATAATTCCTCCCATTAATCCACCAACAGATTTACCCAACAACGATTGGGCCGCTACCAAACCCACCTCTTTAACACCTACTAAAGAACTAACCGGCGAAGCCATCATAAATACCATATTCAACAGGACATACAACACCGTTACAGTTAAGGTACCCGCGATGATACTTCTACTTAAGTTTTTCTCTGGATTTACAATAGTTCCAGCAATATAGGTACTTGCATTCCAACCACTAAAAGCAAAACTCACCCAAACCAAACTGATTGCAAAAGCTCCTGTAATCCAAGATGGCTGCCACCATGGTATCTCCGAAGTGGCTGTCCCTGTTGCACCAAACAACTCTGTAAACGATGCATCCGATGGAAGGAAACTAACCGGTTGATTACCCAAATAGATACCTGCCAGAATAAATAATACCATCATGCTTATTTTCAACACCGTTGATCCTTTTTGAAAATCAATGCCCAAACGTGCATTCCACCAATGAATTCCTGTAATTAACAGGATGACAAACACGGCGATAATATAATCCGGCGATTGCAATTTATCGTACCAATGCAACGAAGATGTTACGGCATCA
>JBJOFM010000183.1:0-8179 GCA_046048755.1 Bacteroidota bacterium
ATTTTCAGTAGATAATTCAAACTTAAAGTTCCCTGATGCATCACTTTCTTTAACTACCAAAGTTTTATTTAATTCTACATTTTCTAATCGTTGAAATTTTCCACCAGGCCATACAACAACCAAAGAACTCGCTTTCTCTTTCTCGCCAAAACCAATATGCACCAATGGTTGTGAGCTACTTTGATAACCGCGAGACGGTTGCAGAACAAATTTTCGATACGATGGCTTCCCATCTACACCCAAAGAATCCTCAACAAAAACTTTACAGCCTACGCCAAATTTGTTTGTAATTCCTTCGGCCTTAATATTTAAATAATTGCCTGAATTCCCCGTGTTCTTATAAAGAAAAGGCTCTTCCCCTTGATTACATACAATTAAATCGATTCTCCCGTCATTGTTGAAATCAGCTAATCCTCCACCTGTACTGTGGGATAAATCTTCTAATCCCAATTCCGCCGCTTTGTTAACAAATCCCGTTCCACCCTCATTCATGAATAAAAAGTTCTGTAATTTTTCGGAAGGTATATTCTTTAGTAGTTCTTCATGAGTGAATTGAGTCTGTTTGCTTTGCTCTTTGTTTAGTTGATATAGCATGAAATCTAAATCCGTAACCTCCCTGTAATAACCATTGGACACAAACAAATCTAGGAATCCATCATCGTTAAAGTCATTCAGCAAAGGACACCAGCTCCAATCACTCTTCGCTACACCATACAAATAGGACATGTCAGAAAAATGACCATTACCTAAATTGATTTGCAATGCATTTTTCATGTACTGATGTTTAAATCCATTTTTAATTCCCATGACCGTGTAATCATAGTCTTTGGGCCCCATTAATTGCATGTATCTACGTGGACTTTCAGCCAACATATCCAATGTGATTAGATCCGAGTAACCATCATTGTTGATGTCGCCTTGATCTGCCCCCATACTATTGGTGCTGCTATGTTTGAAATACTCGTTGAATTTATCTTCAAATTTGCCGTTTCCTTGATTTATTAGGTAAAAATCTGGAACATGGTAGTCATTGCAAATGTATAAGTCAGTTAAACCGTCTTCATTGAAATCTCCAGCTGTAGCACTTAAACAATATCCCATTGCCTTAATTCCCGCAGATTCAGAAATGTCAGTGAACCGATTTCCATCATTTCGATATAAATGTTGTTGATTGTTATCGTTTAAGGTCAATTCTTTCGAATATTTAGTACTGATATTATTGAAAAATTTCTCGGAATGATTACCCAAGTACATGTCCAAGTCGCCGTCGTTGTCCATGTCAAAGAAAGTAGCACAAGTAGCATTGCCTTGATCAGCAACGCCCCATTGATTCGCCAGTTCCTTAAACGTATTGTTCTTTTGATTGATAAATAAAAGATTCCCCATTTGAGCCGATGATTTCCTTGGGCCTGAAACACAGGCATAGATGTCGAGAAATCCATCATTATTAACATCCACCATCGTAACACCACTAACCCAACGATCGGTGGAGGTACCTGACGATTTGGTGATATCTTCAAATTTGAAGTCGCCTTTATTTAGATATAAGCAAGAAGACTTTTCATTTCCAGAAAAGTACATATCGGGTAACCCATCGTTGTTTATATCTCCAACAGCAACTCCAGTTCCGTTATACAGATAGTGATAGGTGAATTGATTTAATGTATCGTTCTCGGGAACTGTGTTGATAAACGTTATACCAGACTGCTCTTTATCGATTTTTTCAAATAAAACATCGTTTTCATTAGTTTTATCGCCACAAGAAGATAATAAAAATAATGCAAATGCATAACCCAAAAATTTAATTTGTGGTCCGTTTTTCATAACTGATTTCTTTATACAATAATAATGGATGTATCGTTATTTTCTTACTTGATCAACTCGTAAAAAAATGAATAAAAACAATGAGAATGCCCACAAAGAACTACCTCCATAAGAAATATAGGGTAGAGGTATACCAATAACGGGCATTAACCCCACAGTCATTCCAATATTTATGGTAAAATGAAAGAATAATACACAAACTAAACTGTAGCCCAAAACCCTACCAAATGTTGTTGTTTGTCGTTCAGCTAATGTTGCAAGTCTTAACAAAAAGCCAATGTAAATTATAAAAAACAAGGTAGTGCCAAGAAATCCCCATTCCTCAGCAATAGTATCGAAAATAAAATCGGTATGTTGCTCAGGTACAAATCCCATCTTCGTTTGGGTTCCTTTCATAAAACCTCGGCCCCATAATTTACCTGCCCCAATAGCTATTTTCGATTGTTTAACGTGAAAATCTATTCCTTGAGCATCTTCTTTCAACCCTAAAACTGATTCGATTCTGCTTTTCTGATGTCGTTGCAAAATGGTATGATACGCAGATCCTACTACGGTATAAAAGGTAGCAGAAGCCACAGCAACCGTGATTATCAATGGAATAACGGCTTTATTTTTTCTAAAAAACAATATTAATAAGCTTGCTAATCCAAATAAAAAACCATACCCATAGTAGACAGATACACCTTGAAAATCACCAATAATTCTAAATCCAGACAACAAACCTAACCATACAGCACTTAACAACACCCATCCAGGTAAGCCTTCTCTAAACAATACTAAGAAAAATGATAAAAATACAAGCGCACTACCGGTATCATCTTGTAATAGAATGACAACCATGGGTATTAGAAAAATGGCCAAAGAAATACTAATATTTTTCCATCCTTTAAATCGAATACCGTAGGTTCCAAGAAATTTGGCAAGAGCAAGAGCTGTAGCCACTTTTGCAAATTCTGACGGTTGTAATCCAAATCCTCCAATTCCAAACCAAGATTTAGCCCCTTTCACTTCATGTCCAATTAAAACCACCAGTATGTTTAATAACAACGCTATACCATAAAAACCGTAAGCAAAGTAATCGATTACGGCTACGTTTGAAAACAAAATGGTGAGGATAATTACAAAAGCACCGGCTAAAAAGAAAATTTGTTTTGTAGCTAAACCACTTAATTTAAAGTGATCCCAATTGATATCGCTAGTAGACGATGAAATTGAGATAAATCCAATAACAATTAAAACAATAAACAGAAAAACAGTAAGAAAATCTACGGAATCCTGACGTTGATTGTTATAGGTGCTCATCATTATTGGATTTTACTTTCTAACATCCGCTTTTCCATGTCGGGTTTTTGTGATTCCTTACCAGGATTGAGGTACTTTTCAATGATTAAATTGGCAATGGGAGCAGCATACGTTGCACCATATCCGCCATTTTCAACAATTACCGCAATAGCAATTTTAGGATTATCTTTAGGTGCAAAGGCCATGTAAACACTGTGGTCTTTTCCATGTGGATTTTGGGCTGTACCAGTTTTTGCGCAAATTTCAATATTAGGTATACCAGTTCCGTTGGCAGTACCTCCCGGAATCGTAACTCCTGCCATGCCTTCAATAACCGTTTCGAAATGCATGGGGTTTACAGTGGTATAATTTTTTAGCGTAAATTTTCTTCGCCAAGCTGTATCACTAAAACCATCAATTTTCCTAATTAGATGCGGAGTAATATACCAACCTCTATTGGCCATGATCGCCGCTAAATTGGCAATTTGTAATGGTGTTAATAAAATCTCACCTTGTCCAATGCTCAAAGAAATAACCGTACTGCTTTTCCAACTTTTACCATGTCGTTTATTTAGCTGATTAACACTGGGAATATTGCCTCTACTTTCGCCCATTAAATCAATTCCCAGAGGACTGCCTAATCCAAAAGAACGTAAATGCTTTTCTAATACAGCATAGCCTTCTTTGACGTTGTTGTATTTTGGATTGTCAATAACATCTCTAAATACCTGACAGTAATAACTATTACAACTTATCTGTAAAGAACCCCGAACATCTAAGGGTCCACCATGGGGATGGCAACCTACACGTATATTCCCTAATCTATATCCACCGCCACAACCGTGTGTTGTATTGGGTTCCAGCACTCCTTCTTGAAGAGCAATAGCCGCCATTACCGTTTTGAAAGTACTACCAGGTGGGTAAACTCCCTTTACTGCTCGATTATATAGTGGCTTTACAGGATCCGTTAATAAGTATTTAAACGTATTTGCCCGCGATCTACCTACCAAAGTATTTGGGTCATAATCTGGGAAGTTGACAAATGCAATAACTTCTCCAGTTTGAGGTTCTATGGCAACTATCGAACCCTTCTTACCCTCCAGTAATAATCGAGCATAATTCTGCACATCGATGTCCAACGTAGAAGTTGCATCTGGGCCCGCAATACTTGGATAGTTAAATTGGGAATCCTTAACTTCACCTTTTTGCTCGTATTTTCGGTTTTGCCAAACTGTTTTAATTCCCTTTATTCCCCTAAACTCTTTCTCGTAAAATCGTTCAAGTCCAGTTATCCCTACTAAATCTCCTGGCTGATAGTATTCATCACTTGCTAAAAGAGATTCATTGGCCTCTCCCAAATAACCTAATGCATGAGGTGCCGATTTACTGGCAAATTGTCTATCGGTTCTTGATTCAATAAAAAATCCTTTCAACCGAAACATATTTTCTCGTAAAAATGCAAATTGTCTTGGTGAAAGATTGCTGTAAAATGTAGTTGATTTATTGTTGGCGTTGTTCTTTTGTCGCTTCAATGCTTTAACCTTGGCATCAGCAAATAAATTGAGTAAGTCTTTACCAGGTAATTCCAATATCTTGCTCAGCAATGAAGTGTCAAGCTCTTTGATTTCAAAGGGAAAAACCGATAAATCATAGATGTGGGTATTGTAAACGATTAGTTTTCCATGTCTATCAAATAGATTGCTTCTTGAAGGGTATAATGTAATCTTGTTTAATGCATTATTAATCGCTACGCTTTCATAATCTTTTTCACCTAATTGGAGATTTATCAATCGTATCCAGTAAACCAATGCAATCAGCAGAATCAATGAAATAAATACAATTCGCTTGCCGCTGTGTTCCATATTAATGCCTCGGAATCAATTTGGTTGTTAAAAAGACAATGAACAAGGTTACCAATGAAGATGTAGCGGATAATAAAAGCACCAATGGTAGTTGAGTTACATCAAAATAATCCAGAGCAAAAAACAAAAAATGGTGAATGAATATAATACTCAGGGCATAGCCAATGAACGACATTCTCCCAATTGCATATTCATTTATCGTATAATGACCTTGAAGCTGAATAGAATCCAAATTAAAAAATCTGCGATCAATAAAATACTTAATAAATACAGTGGTTAGGGTAGAAGCGGTATGAATTCCGATGGAGCCGGATAAAATATCGATTGTTAGCCCGAAAAAATAAGCTATAACAAGGCCACCAAATTTATTTAAGTCAAAGGGTAAAATGAAAATAAAATACAAGTAGGGCAATGGCTTTATCCACCAAGCAATATTTAGTTGATCCACTAGATACACTTGGATAAGGGCCCAGATAAGAGCCGTAAAAAACCATTTCAACCAACTATTCATCTTCTTCGTTTTGCTGAATTGTCTGTTGAATTTCTGTTAGTTCCGATTGCTCTTTTAGTTTGATTACCGTAACTAAATTTAACCGTGTGAAATCAGTACTCAACTGAACTTTAATTTCGTGAAAATTTGATGTTAATGATGTTTTTACGTCACTGATTGTTCCTATAGGTATACCAGCGGGGAATATTAAAGAATAATTACTTGTATATAATTTCATTCCCTTTTTCACTTTCTCAAATCGATTAACTTCTTGAAGATCAATAAATCTTGGATTATTGCCATCCCAATTAATTACACCTTGATTTAAAGTAATTTCCCTTACATATGGAGTTAATTCAAATTTAGAATTCAATACAGATAGCACCAAGGAATAATTGTCTTTAGATTCAAATACTATTCCTACAATCCCATTTGGACCAATAACGGCCATGTTCTTCCCAATACCATGTTTCTTTCCTTTATCTATGATCAGGAAGTTATTTCTTCGATTGGTGGAATTCTTAATTACTTGGGCCGAAATTTGTTCAAATCGAATAAGAGTTTTCGTATTGGTATCGGTATACTGGGTATCACTAAATATACCTGAAGATTGCAAATTCCATGATAACTGACTTCTCAACAACTGATTTTCAATTAACAAGGCTTCATTATGTTGCTTTAAATCAAAATATGCAGTAATGTCCGATTTCTCCTTGTCGATTTTCCTGTAAAATCCCAATGTTTGATTGAAAAATACTGAACGCTGATATAAGTTGTACTGAACAATTTGCAATAAGGCACTGAAAAGTAAAACCACGAACAGCAGGGGATAAGCCCTATTCCGTATCCAACGGAATATTACAATCATGAGAAGAGAATTAAGCTGTCATTAAGAATTTGAATCGACCAATGTTTTTCAAAGCTGTTCCTGTCCCACGAACAACAGCTCGAAGTGGATCTTCAGCGATATTTACACGCAATTTTGTCTTTAAAGATATTCTTTTATCTAACCCTCTTAATAATGCGCCACCACCTGTTAGCCAAATACCATTGGTTAAAATATCTGCACTTAATTCTGGTGGTGACTGTTCCAAAGCCTTTAAAATTGCTTCTTCAACTTTCATGATACTCTTATCCAAAGCACGCGCAATTTCACTGTAACTAACCATTATCTGCTTAGGTATTCCTGTCATTAAGTCTCTACCATAAACAGCATAATCTTCTGGCGGAGAATCTAATTCTTGCAATGCACTTCCAATATGGATTTTGATTTTTTCGGCAGTTCGTTCCCCAATAAGCAAGTTATGTTCTCTGCGCATGTATTCCAAAATATCCATGTTGAATTCATCTCCAGCAACACGAATACTTTCGTCACAAACAATTCCACCTAGAGCAATAATTGCAATTTCCGTTGTACCACCGCCAATATCTACTACCATGTTCCCTTGGGGCTGAGTAACATCAATACCTATACCAACCGCAGCAGCCATTGGCTCATGAATTAAATAAACTTCCTTCGCACCACTGCGTTCCGCACTATCCTTTACAGCTCTTTTTTCCACTTCAGTAATACCTGAAGGAATACAAATTACCATTTTTAACTGAGGGGGTGCAATCCAACGATTTTGATGATTTAGCATTTTAATCATGCCACGAATCATATGTTCAGCAGCTTGGAAATCGGCAATAACACCATCCTTTAATGGACGAATACAACGGATGCCTTCATTTTCCTTACCAAACATTTGCATGGCATCTTTTCCAACCGCAATAACATTGCCTGTTTGTCGCTCAATGGCAATGATACTTGGCTCATCCACAACAACTTTGTCTTTGAATATAATTAGTGTATTCGCTGTACCTAAGTCGATGGCAAGCTCTTGGGTAAGAAAACTGAAAAGTCCCATTAGTAATGATGTGTTGTTGCAAAATTAATTATAACATCCGTTTTTCAAGCAATTAATATTAAAAATCCCAATGTAAACCGATTAAATGTTGGGGTTTTTGTGATTTTTTATCCATCCAAGGTACAGAGAATTCATATTTTAATGGAAATCCCATGATATATGTACGAACACCGAAACCCAAACTGAAAATCCAGGGATTGTGTATAGAGGTGTACCAAAGTTGATAATTACTTGTTCTTATCTGTTTCGTGTGATAAGGATTGGACAGCGAATTTGGATTTTTGTCTACAAATGCCATTCCTGCATCCCCAAATAGGTATGAGGTTAGGTCGCTGATAAAAATATTTCGTATCTGATTTTTAATTAATGATTTAAAAAATTCAATTTCAAGTTGTTGTTGAATCGAAATATAAGAAGATCCTATTCTACTTCCGTAAACAAATCCTCTAACTGGCAATCCAAATCCAATCATATTGAAATTCGCATCCAATTTGATTGCCGGAATTTGATCGATATATTGTTGGTTATTAATCCATCCATCGGTCCCGCCAATTAGATATAATGTTTGGGTCTTTCCTAAAGTGTAAATGCTGCTAAATCGATTTCGATATAAAAAGTGTTTCCCCACAGACTTGGTTGAAAATCCTTCCACTTTAAAAATGAAATTATTGGAATTATTCTGTCCGAAAAAGGTAGGTCCGGCAGTTAATTTCGATTGAATGTTCCAGCGTTTCAAGGATGTTTGGCTGCTTTTCTGCATCGAATTATATCCGATCGAAAATAATAAACTACCCAATACATTTTTGGTAGAAGGG
>JBJOFM010000184.1:0-4150 GCA_046048755.1 Bacteroidota bacterium
GAAAGCCCGTGGTTCACTCGCTCTATTTTCGGATTTCAAATCACCTAAGGTTTCCGCAAAATGGGATTTACCCGTAGGAAGAATCAACGTACTAAATTCACCAATTATTCGAGTTACTACAAAAATTAATTCTACTTTTTCTAATGAAATATTTTCTTCAATAATCCCCATTAAAAGATATACCGAATTGTCTTTCAATGAATTTCGCAATTCAGTGGGGGTTTTTAGGATAATGGACAAGTCTTCTCGGTCACTTTTTAGCGTATCAAAATAAAAACCATCCCTCAAAAAATCTGTTATTGATTTTTGATAAATTCCATGAACCAAGATTGGACTACCGTCGGCAGAAGTTTTTAAATAATGTGTATAGATACCTAAAATTGACGAGGGTGAGGGTGGTACAGAGAACTCTGTTTCTTTCGAGGTACAATCACGATCATTGGCATCCATGTCAACTGGAATTTGCCCACAAAATTATACCGGTTTACAACACCTTAAAGTTGTAAATAACAAACCAGAATTGTATATTCACCATATTTTAGCTCAAATGAACAATAAAAAGAAATACAATACCCCTGTGAATCGTATCAGAATGTTGCGCGAAGGGGTTGGTTACAGTCAAGAATATGTCGCAAATAAATTAAATATCACTCAACAGGCGTATTCGAAAATAGAAAAAAATCCAAATTCAGCCACCTTAGAAAGACTCCAACAATTGAGCGAAATACTTGGGGTGAAAGTAAATAGTATTGTGGGCGAAGACGACATGTACATTCAACAAAATTTTCATCAACAAGGGGGAAACGCATCTACCGTTATGTACGTTACTGGACTGGCAGACCGGGAACGTGAAGCGCTTCAACAACAAATTATAAGTTTGCAAAAACAAATTGAAATACTCACGAAAATTATCGAAAGTAAATTGTAATAAATTAAATTTATCCACACACTTTAGAACAATCCGAACTATTATTTTAGCAGATTGTAACTCCCACAAATTCTTAAATTCAATTTAAAACGGCGCAAATCCTAAAATCAATCTAACGCAGTAATGTGAATGTACCCGTGTACGTGTAAGTTTTATTGGATTTTGACGTAACCTGCAACAAATACACATACACCCCTTCCTGCACTGGTTCACCCATGTAATCGCCTAACCAACCCTTAGAGGAATCAGACGTTTCGTACAACTTCTCCCCCCATCGATTGAATATTTTCAAAATAAACGATACATGATTGTCCATAAAAGGCATAAATACATTATTTGCCTTTGGTCCAACCGAATTTGGGGTGAATGCTGTTGGTATATATACGGTCAGCCCACAGTTATCATCTATTAATGTTACTTGATAAATAACTGAATCGCACCCCATACTGCTTCTAATAGTGTCAAAAAAAATCCCTGGACGCGAATATTTTTTTTTCAGAAACGAAAAATCATCTCCGATACATTTCACTTTCGTAAGTTCTTCCCTTACTACTTGGTTAAACCGCACCAATCCATAAATAATGGAATCACATCCGTAAATCGTCTTTAAGCTATCAACAACCCATGTATCTTTACTAACCCATCGATTTCTGAAGTTAATTGGAATTCCGTAACACGCATTTAAGGTGTCGAATAAACGATAACTGGGCATATTTTCGGTTATCGTGTAAATCGTTTTGCACACCTTCTGCTCGGTAACGTCTATGTTTGTATCAATATAAATTGAATATTGATCATTGGAACTGCAGTATCGATAACGATCGTATTGAGAAACCGTGTCTTTAACGGCCAAGTATAGCGAACGCAATGTATCTCGGTAAAGGATGTCATGAAACCCTTCCGTGTATAGGGCTTTGTTATAAATCGACAACGAATCTCCCTTACAAATCACGTAGTTCTTGGTCGGTCGGTCAATAATACAAGGCATGGCAAGGGTAAAATCCACGCCTATTCTGACACTCCCTTTGGTGGATATTAACTCGTGGTCGTCAACCGAATAAAATCTAAAAACACTGTCTTTCGAGTACGTGTAGAAAAAATCCTCCCCCGCTATTATATCCAAGACATTGCTGTCCACAAATACGGGTTTGGTATTTTTTTGTAAATCAATTTTATAACAGTCGCCGGTAGCGGTTAATGCCAGACCCATCCAACCATCGCACTGACCTGAAATGGCAACTACATCCGTTAAGGTCAATTTTTGAGGCCGTTTTATTACATCGTTCCATTGATAAATCGATCCAAATTTATCCAATGCAATGGACCCATGCGTAGTGGTCTTGATGTCAACAATATCACTCAAATAGGAAATTAATGTTGGCTTAGAAACCGTTTGCGTATCGCCCAATCCGATATAGGTTTTTTCTTGATTGGATAGCACATACACCTGGCCAGTCTGCGTTAGCATGAAAACACTTTTCACTCCAACTGCGCATCGAACTGCATTGCTCATCCCTTTTACATCCTGCAGGTAAAAAGGATTGTTGAAGGTTCCAATTTGTTTCTGTCCATTGTTTTGAAATCCAGAAATAATAGTGTTATCGGCAGCGGCTAATAACACGCTCCCATCTTTTTTAATGAAAGCACCGATGTTCCATCCGCCATCGCAGAATTTAATATCGGCCGCAACCGCTGTAGGATTTCTGCTAACAAATGCTTCCCAAACGTAACCGCTGTCATTATCTCTAATTACTGTCATCACGTAACCGGCGGAATGGTATTTCACCTGGCCGATACGTAACACTTTTCTTGGCTGAAAATAGGTATAATAATAGCCGATTAGCGAGTACGTATTAGACTTTATTCCCCAACCAAACATTTCACCGTTGCAGGTGGTAAAAGCGCCGTAAGGTGCGCAACTAACGTTTGTAGGTTTGTACCACAATCGCCCCCCAAACCCATCACCAACGATGCTGTTTTGACCCTGAATTTGAGCAAAAAGAAATACACTAATTACAACTAGATAATTCTTAAACCGGTTATGGAAGTTGATTACAAACACTATAAGAGAAGTTGGTCTTGTATCCTATTTAAATTTAAATTCACCTTGGACCCTGTTGAATCAATTTCTCAATTCAACGCAATCCAATGGTTTCAAGACGCAAATATTCCTGCGAGGTTGTCCTCACTTAAAGAATTATACCCACGAGTAGATAAATCTATGTAGAATTAATACAATAGTGTATGATTTAACTAGGTTGTTATTTCAATTGTAGCGTGATTGGGACCGTGTAATAGGATCGTACGCTTTTGCCTTTTAGTTGGGCAGGGATCCAACGTGGGGATTTTTTAAGAATTCGAATTGCCTCAGCGGTAAATTCTGGGCATGCCTTGGTTTCTTTCACAATGGAAATGTAAGAAATTCTACCATCGATTTCAACAACAAACCGCAATTGCACTTCGCCATTAATACCTTCTTCTTGGCAGCGAACAGGATACTCAAAATTAGCACTTATAAAGTTCATAAATGCCGCTTCGCCTCCAATAAAACGGGCGGTTACATCCAATCCTGTGGTGATTATCGAATCTTGAGGTCTTGAAATTACTCCTCCAGCGATAGTAAAATCGAGATGATCGGGTTCGTCTTGGCTAGCTTGCGCTGCTTCGTTTCTCTGTGCAAATACCACAGACGAACTCAATAAAATGGTAAGCAATACAATTACTTTTCTCATTAAGCAAATGTAAGAAATTGACTAATTACAAAATACAACCCCATCGGTTAATTGTTAATACATCATAAAAAAAAGCCTCAACTTGCGTTGAGGCCTTTGCTCTTGATCGTGCACTCGTAGGGATTCGAACCCCAAACCTTCTGATCCGTAGTCAGATGCTCTATCCAATTGAGCTACGAGTGCTTGGTTTGCTTAAGAATCAGACTGAGAATGTCTTTCTTAAACGGGTTGCAAAAGTAAGAAAAATATCCTTAAATGTCAAAAAAATATCGGAGAAAGTAATTGTCGTGATTTTTTATCGCTTGAATCTATTTGATTCATAACTCCTCCCTTTCCAACAAATCTAATTATTTAGAAAGGCCTTGCTTTTGCGATAAATGTAAAAAATTCAACCATTTTTTGATAAGTGTGTATTTTTTAATTATATACACAACATTAATTTTGTACTATGAATAAAATCAGGGTAAACATAACCATTTCTCCCCATATC
>JBJOFM010000185.1:0-3416 GCA_046048755.1 Bacteroidota bacterium
ACATAAATCAAATCCTTTACCTCTTCCATGGTCAGTTTCCCAATAAATACATTGCAATTTAAGTAATTAATCTTTGAGAATAATTCTTAATTAGCAGTGGTCCGTTTTATAAATGGTCAAAGAAATATTGACAAACTTTCTTGTATAAATGTGCACGGTCTGGACCCACAACGTTGTGTTTGTGTCCAGGATATACAAAATAATCCAAGTTAGCATTTCCAGATTTTACACATGCATTAAAAAACATAAGAGAATGTTGCCAGACCACAACATTGTCGTCTGCTCCGTGAATCATCAATAATCGGTCTTTTAGATTTTTGGCTTGATCAATTAAGTTATTTTCTGCGTACCCTGTTGGATTTTCTTGGGGTTTATCCATATATCTTTCGGTATACATGATTTCGTAATAGTTCCAATTAATTACAGGGCCACCAGCAACGCCAACTTTATAATTACCGGCAGCTCTAGTCATTAAACTGGTGGTCATAAATCCTCCGAAACTCCAACCATGAACACCAATTCGAGCGCTATCAACCCATCCTTGTTGTTTTAACCAACGCAATGCAGCTAACTGGTCTTGCATCTCAACTTCGCCAAGTTTCCGATGAGTGGCATTCTCAAATTCCAATCCACGATGTGCTGATCCTCTATTATCTATCGTGTAAACAACATAACCTTTGCTAGCAAGAAAATGCATCCACAAACTTCCGCCTCCTAACCAACTGTTGGTTACCATCTGTGCATGGGGACCACCGTATACATAAACAACTACAGGATATTTTTTGGTAGGATCGAAATTATAGGGTAAAAAGGTACGTGAGTATAAATCAACGCCATTGAAATTTTGCTTTTGTATTTTAATTTCACCCAAAGCATATTTGTCAAGAGGGTTTTTTGAACTGTAAAGGTTAATTGGACTTGTTGCTGCGTTTGATTTTGGTTCTGTATTTAATACAACCAAAGACATTGGATTTTTTAAATCTGTATGGTAAATTACTAAATATTTACCGCCTAAACTCAAGAATCCATTGTTAGTTCCGTTTTGTAACTCATTACTAGTAATATTCCAGTGTTTAGTTTCAGGTGATTTACCCTTGTTTTTTGTTTTTGGATCTGGAAACGTTCCGTAGTAATAATTTCTATCCAATGGACTGTTTGCAGTACTTTGATAAATAAATGCTTTGCCGTTTTCTGCAAATCCCAAGAATTGGGTTACTTCCCAAGGTCCGTTGGTCAATTGAGTGATTTTTGGAGAATTAATTCCTGTCAAAAATTCAAATAGATATAAATGATTGAAGCCATTGCCTTCGTGCTCCAAAATAAAGTTTGTATTTGAGTTTGGTAGAAAAACAGGTCCATTTTCAGGTTCTACATATTTGGGATGTGAGAGTGTAAAATCCGTTGAAACTAGAAGTCCAGTCTCAGTACTGTATTTTCTTAACTCCATTCTATTTTGCTCTCTATTTACCAAAGAAATGTATAAAAACTTTTCATCTGGAGTAAAAGTTAAATTGGTTAGAAATTGATCATAGCTACCTTCACATTTTACATAGATTAATTTTTTACTTAATGGATCGAAAATCCCAACAGTTACGGTGTGACTGCTATCTCCAGCCATGGGATATCGGAATTGATCAGGCTGAGCAGGCCTTTTACTAATATCAAACAATGGATATTCAGGAACTCTGCGTTCGTCCATTCGATAAAATGCTAATTTCTTACCTTGTTTCCCCCAAAATAAACCTTTTGAAATTCCAAATTCATTTTGATGAACTGATTGTCCGTACACAATACCTTTCCCGCCATCCTCGGTCACTTGATATACCGTTGCTGAGTATTTGCCAGAGCTTTTATCAGTTTCTGTCCATCCTTCCAATTGTTGGACATAAATATTGTCATTTGCAACAAAGGCCAGCCAATGGTTATTGTCTGAAATTTCTTGTGCAACAACATCTAACTTTACGGATTGCTCTTGTAAATAACCTTCATCAAATGCAAATCGTGAATTAAGTAATAATTTAAATGTTGGTTTTCCTGAATTCTCACTTGTTTTATCCCAAATATTGATGATCGAATTATTGTAATTAAACCATCCAGAGGTCGCGGTTGTCCAATTGATTAATGGAAAACGAGTTGACTTACTTATGGGTATTTTGAATATTGAAGACAATAAAGCAATAAATGAATCTCTACTTATTAAAAACGTTTTACTCTTTAATGCTTGGTTATAATTACTCAGTGAATACCCCCACAAGGTATCATTTACTACCATTGTAAATGATGATTCGCCTTTCCATCGAAACGATGGCGGAGGTTGAGGATTATTTAATGATTGAAAACATTCTTGTAAACTGATTATTTTTTTTGATTGACCAGTTGCAGGATCGGTTATTATACCACCAGCGAAAGGGTCTTTATTTATTAGTTTTTCGGAGTCTCCCTGAGAGAATAATAATTGGCTAATGCCTCCAACCATTAACAATAACACCGTTTTTCTTACTAACATGATGAGATATAATTTAGTTTGTTGCAAATTTGCCGTAAAATATTCATATGAGCCTACAATCAATCATAGAAAATGCGTGGAACGATAGAGATTTATTGAAAAATCCTGAAACGATAGCAGCAATTGAATCCGTAATTGCTGATTTGGATTTAGGGAAATTAAGGGTTGCAGAGCCACTGCCATCGGGCGATTGGCAGGTAAACGATTGGGTGAAAAAAGCAGTAATTTTATATTTTCCAACGCGGAAAATGGAAGTAATGCATGCAGGCCCAATGGAATTTTACGATAAAATGCCTTTAAAGAAGAATTATGAACAACTGGGAATTCGTGTTGTGCCTCATGCCGTTGCTCGATACGGTAGCTTTATTTCGCCTGGAGTTATTTTAATGCCAAGTTATGTGAATATAGGTGCGTACGTAGATCAAGGTACCATGGTGGATACTTGGGCCACTGTTGGAAGCTGTGCTCAAATCGGAAAAAATGTTCATTTGAGCGGAGGTGTTGGAATTGGAGGTGTTTTAGAACCTGTTCAAGCTTCCCCGGTAATTATTGAAGATGATTGTTTTATAGGAAGTAGATGCATTGTAGTGGAAGGTGTGCGTGTTGGTAAGCAAGCGGTATTGGGCGCCGGAGTTACCTTAACCATGAGTACCAAAGTAATTGATGTAGAAACAGGCGAAGAATTGCCCAAAGGATATATCCCTGAACGAAGCGTAGTAATTCCAGGAAACATTAAAAAAGTCTTTGCTGGTGGCGAATTTTATGTTCCTGCTGCACTGATAATAGGAAAAAGAAAAGCATCAACGGATTTGAAGACTTCGTTAAATGATGCATTACGGGAACACAATGTTGCTGTTTAATGCCAATAAATTTGATGTAAATTTATTTGTAACATTTCTCGAAAATTAAA
>JBJOFM010000186.1:0-10140 GCA_046048755.1 Bacteroidota bacterium
CATCTGGATGTAAATACAGCACTGCACACTTCTGTTTTGTAACCTTTCCCCGCATTCCGGCATTCAATAAGCTCTCTTTTACGATGGCTGATGAAATCACCAATAAATACGGATCTTCAGATTTTGTTGCAGTTTGAACCGACTCCCAAATGGTGCTGTTTACTTCTTGAATGCTCAGGCTGGCCCCGTAGCGCATGCGAAAGTGCTGAATCGCATCGTCTACCCCCAAGTTCTCAAATTCCCCCGTCTCGGCACTACGAACCCATACCAATTCCTGGCGGGTACGCATCGCTAAATAGGTTATCGATTCAAGAACCACAGAACTATTTGCGGATTTGTCGAAAGAAAAGAAAATTTTTGTAGGATTTCTATCCATAGGCAAATCATTAATGACAAACAAATGTGGTAAATATATATTAGAATATCAAGCAGTTGGGGATAATTTAACCAAAAGAAAACAAACTATTTTCCATTAACGTCATGACTGTTAATCATATATTAAATACATCGATTACTTTCGTAGAGTGCGTACTTATTCACAAAAACGTCAATTTTACACTTACTATACTCAAAAATCGAGTTCCACAAAGTCCAATACCCAACCAAAAATTCAAACTACAGGCTTACTTTTCTATACATTTTCAAAAAATTGCCCACTCCACTATTGAGTTTTCTAAGAAATTTTAACGCATCATTTACCTAATAAAAGAACAGCATGGACGTATCCATCCCAATTCATAGATTATCTTTTTATTTGCTTTCAACAGTGTTTTTTTCAACAGGACATTGCCGTATCCTTCATGATTCAGCCCCATTATATTCGGTACATTCCGGTTTTTATTGCACAAAATCCTCAGCCTCCCACACAGCACAACAACAACCCATCCCTAAAAAACTCAACAGCTACCGGGGAGTTTCTACCAATCCAAAAACTGTATGGATTTCCGGTAGTAATGGAACCGTTTTAAAATTGAATTCCATGGGTACCGAGGCAATTTCTAGTACTAAATCCATTCCTGCTTTAATACATCAACCCTCCAAATGGGATACCCTTTCACCTGAAGGGTATGAAAAGTATGATTTTCGAGATATTGAAAGTTTGGACGATAAAACTGCCATTATAATGAGTGTTGGTGATAGCAGTAGTATTCTAAAAACGGTAAATGCAGGAAAGAATTGGTCAGTAGTTTACAAGAATTATAGCTCCAATGTTTTCCTAGATGCTGTAGCTATGGATTGGAAAACAGGATTTGGATTTGCCATTGGTGATCCACAAACAAACTTAGAATTGCTTGCCGGTGATTCGTTTAATTCCATCAATTTTGATAGTAGCAAAGCATCCTATTCACCCATTAAAACCACTGCACAAATTCGTTGGATAATTCATTCCCGTGATGAAAATTCCCAAAATGTTAACCCATCTACGCCACATGTAAACCCTGTAGACTTTCTAAAACAGAAGTACTTTTTAATGCTCGTCACCCTCGATTCAGGGAATACATGGCAACGCATACCTGCTTGCGAAGCAATCTTACCCCAAGACAGCATCGCTTCATTTTTTGCGGGTAGCGGAAGTTCCCTTCACATTCTACGTTCTTCTATAAAACGTAACAAAACCAATCAGATAACCCATATAGACGTACTAGTTGGTATGGCTGGTGGAGGTATAAATCCAGAATTTCGCGCCCTGAAAATTCAATTAGAAATCACGGCAAAGGTGGATAACAAAACATCCAATACGCTGCCTCTTTCCGTTTCTCACCAATCCTTTCCACTATCCTTGGGTCATGGGGCGGGATGGGGTGCATACGGAGGTGCATTCCATGATGGAGCACTATATTGGGTTGGTGGAAATTATTTATATCCTACTATGGGCGACTCTACAATTATTATTTTACCTAAATCAGAAATTAATCGATTGGTCAATACCAAAAAAACTACTGCGTCCATCGCATCGTACTCCGCTTCAAGTTCGGGATATAAAAGTGGTATTTGCAATTGCGCATTCAAAAACAACCTTTATCTTTTTGCCGCCGGGAGCAACGGAATAGATGTATCATCTGATCAAGGTAAGACATGGTTACCCGTACATTTATCAGCTACAAACATCAAGTCAATTCCATCGAAAAAATCCACGTCCGTCCCCCATGATTCTCAAATAAATAGTTCTAATACATCCCATTCCGTTACCCATACCTCAAACAATAAGGATAATTCAATTAACTCCTCCATCCAATTTAGTGGAATAAATGCGGTGGGGTGTTATAAGGGTGGCATTATCGTTGTAGGCAATAAGGGACAAGTTTTCTACTTATCGGCTAGACCATAGATGAAACACTCTAAATCGCTCATTTTCGAAAACAACGGGATAATTTACATCTAAATCATTTTTAACAAAAGTATTTCCTGGATTCGTTAATCGGCTAGGATCCATGGTTTTTGATTGTTCTTTGAAAGATTTACCTTGGGTATCGCTCAATGCATGGGAGTTTACATCCAACTTCTTCATACTTGAAGTCTGTGGTTTAAATAATTTAAATTCCTTTGGCACGATGTAATAATCAACCCCAGCCGAAAGCAACACATTTATATCTACTGGAAGCTGCAGTACCAGCTTATCTTTTGAATAATCAACCGTATTCTCCAATCGAATTACACGTCTCTCAGTTTGGTATCGCAATAATCGGGGTTTAAAAAAGGATATAACCGCATTCCGTTCCGTTGAATCCCGAATAAACTGGGACAATCCCACCATTTCTTTAGAAAAAGCCCGATTGGTATCCAATTTAAAATAGTGCATAGCAGTCATGGATCCTTGAGCCAATAAGGTGATCAGAATGATACTTCGGCCGATAGTGGAAATAAAAAACTTCTTAACCCGGATATGCCAAGATGTTCCAAGTTGTTGCATAACAAGGAATAACAGTAAAATCCATAGGGGATAAATGGGAAACAACATACGCACCCCCTGTTGACTTGGCCAAATGGTTAACAAAATCAAATTAAGGACGATATACAAAGAAATTTCTAAGCCAATACTGGTAATTTCTTGTTTTATCAATGCGATCATCACTCCGATGGTTAACAGCGCACATGGCACCCACACCCATATTTCAGGAATACGAATAACTAACGCCACTGCTTTCAATACATTAATAGCATGCCAACCAGGCAATACCCCTAGCATGCCCCAATATTGAAAAAAATTCGAACCCCAAACATGCATAACTTCTCCACCCAATAATTCTTCCCAGTGGTTGGCCCCCGTGCTTCGTTCTATCCATAGTGCGAAAACCCCGGCGAAAACAACACCAATACTTCCAAAAATAAACCCAATGCTGAGATTCCCATCCATAGACCTTGAATGTAGAACCTTTGTATACTTTATCAAATAGCTTCGGGATTCAGGTGTTGGCTTAAATACCAATTCAATCAACGCACCGAATACCTGCAGCCCTATCGGCAATAACAATAAAACTCCATTGGTTTTCGTAAGCGTTGCCCAAAAAACTAGAACCACCAATAACAACCAACGCACCCATTTTGATCCATTATCTGTCCACCAAACACTCCAAAAAAACATGACCAAAGAGGCAAAAAACAAATCGGATTGCAATCGATCCGATGCTTCCCAAATCTTTGGATTCCAGAGCACCAAAATTGCAATTATGAGTAAATATTCCGACTTTATTTTGATTTTATTCCCAATTCGATTAAAGAAAACCGCTGAGGACAATAGAAAAAATAAAAAGTTAATAAACTTGATACTCTCCCAACCTAAGTGGTCTTTTAAATCAATAAACAGCGACAAAAAAAACGGAAATCCGCGAGGATATAAATACGGTCCGATCAGATGATCGGACTGCTGCATACAATATTTGTTTTCAACTTGCAGCCATTGATAATCCGCATGGTCCCAAAATCTCTCGGCTTGGTCTACGTACAAAATAAAGTCATCACCAAACTCATGCCCCGAATCAATACAAAACCAAGCCCCAATAATTGATATGAAATAAACTAAAACCCATTGAATTCTGAGATTAGTAAACTTCATGAGTCAGATGATAAATAGTAAATCTGTTTAATAATACTTAATTTGAATTGGCAAGAACCATTAAGCCAACATAGCCTAAAATAATCACTGCGATTGCAAAGATTAGAAGCAACAAGTAACCTATAGCTTTACGAAAATTAAATTTAATTATACAATAAATAGCTCTAAAACCGTCCTTCCATCCTATTTTCTTTCCTTCTTCGTAGGTTCTTCCGTAATAACTAATACCCACTTCATAAATACGAATTTTAGGAATTCTTGCAATTTTGGCGGTAACTTCAGGTTCAAAACCAAATCGTTTCTCTACTAACGGCAAGGATTGAATCAGATCCGTTCTAAACATTTTGTAACACGTTTCCATATCCGTAAGATTCAGATTAGTCATCATATTACTTAAGAAAGTTAAAAACTTATTTCCGATAGTATGCCAGAAAAACAAGATTCTATGTGGCTTACCACCCATAAAACGAGAACCGTAAACTACATCCGCAAACCCGTCAATCATGGGTTTTAGTAAAATGTTAAACTCATTGGGGTCGTATTCCAAATCGGCATCTTGAATGATCAAAACCTCACCGGTTGCCTTAGAAATGCCGGTATGCAGAGCGGCACCTTTTCCTTGATTCACTTCGTGCGAATAGAATTGAATATTTAGATCTGCATTGGATTTTCTGTAATTTTCTACAGCTTCTACTGTATTATCCTTGGAGCAATCATTAACTATTATAATCTCTTTTTCGATATTATTAATTAATGATACCTGCTTAACCTTATCCAAAATAAAGTGTATGGTCCTCCCCTCATTATAAGCAGGAATTACGATACTTAACTTTTTGATTTCCGTTGACATTCCACAACAAAAATAGGCAGTATTTGCAATTATTAAATTTCTGTTTGCAATTATCCCAAATTGCAATTAGTGCAGTGGCTATATTATTTATCGAGTGATTTATTCGCAGAATGAATGAGTACTTTCTCCATACCATTTGGAATCACCAATCCTTTATTCCTTATAACCTTACTACGGTGAACGGCAAGACCATAGTAATTCATAAAAAAGGAAGTTATAACCATACCAATGGTCCCGATTTTAAATTGGCAGAAATTTCTATCGACAAAGAAAAATTAGAGGGCGATATTGAAATCCATATTAAATCATCCGATTGGATACGACACAAGCATCACAAAGACATTGCTTATAACAATGTTATCTTGCATGTGGTTTTTGACGATGACAAGCCAGTTTTCAAGAAAAACGGTTCCCCTCTTGAAACTCTTGTCCTAAAACAACGGATAAATCTTGTTTTAGCCCAAACAGTACACAGTAAAAATGATCTCTTATGTTTCGGGTGTAAATTAACTCCATCAACATGGCAGCAGCAAAGTAGCCGAAGTTTAAAACTTCGATACGAGAGAAAAAAATCTGAGATTACCCGTGTTTTAGAACAAGAATTCCATGGAGATTGGTGGCTATGCACTATATGGGTACTTTTGAAAGCATTTTTAGGTAACCAAAATGGAGATTTGGCAGTAGAATTAATCAAAAATATTCAAAAACGTATACTACTCACTGTTCGAAACAACCACGAAATTACAAGTTATTTATTGGGTATAGCCAACCTGTATGAAAAGCTCTCTCCCTTAGAGAAACAATTGTTCGAAACCATAAAATTCAAATATCAACTACCGGCTTCTTCAATATTTAGTTGGAAATATAAAGAAATACGACCTTCCTCATTTCCAGAATTACGTATCCGACAATTTGCCGATTGGATTTATCAGCATCGAAATTCATTGGATATGTGGTTTATGGAGAATCGTACCGTAGATGAGTTTAAAGTATCTCTAATAAACTCGTATGTAAACCCTAACCCCTATCCATTAGGGGAGTCGAAAATCAACGAAATAATTATTAACGGATTTCTTCTGTTGCAATATTGTAAAGCAAATTCCAGCAATTCACTGGATACACTCTCGCAGTATCTTAAAGAACTACCTACAGAAAAAAACACGATTTCTAAAAAATTTCAAAAATTAATTCCGCCAGCAATAACTGCACTAGATAGCCAACAAACCTTATCGCAATATCAAGAATTTTGTAAAAAGAAAAATTGTCTGAATTGTTTGGTAGGCTGTGAAGTATTAGGTAGAACTTCAATGAAATAAATGCTGTGAATTGGGTATTTTTGCTTCTATGAATTCGGATGTAGTTGTAAGTGGAGGAGGTATAGTCGGTTTATCTACTGCTTGGCAATTACTTAATATCGACCCCAATATTTCGGTAACTGTTTTAGAAAAAGAAAATTCAATCGCAAGCCATCAAACGGGGAACAACAGCGGGGTGATTCATTCGGGAATATATTACAAACCCGGTAGTTTAAAGGCTGAGAATTGTATCCGCGGGTATCACATGTTGCTTGATTTTTGCAAGGAAGAGGAAATCCCTTACGACCTTTGTGGTAAAATTATTGTAGCCACTTCACAGGAAGAATTTGGAGCACTTGAGAATATTTATCAGCGAGGCATCCAAAATGGATTATCGGGCCTTAGATATTTAACCAAAGAAGAAATCTTAGCGTATGAACCCTATTGTTCGGGATTAAAAGGAATATTTGTTCCTCAAACGGGAATCGTAAACTACAAATTGGTTTCAGAACACATTGCCAAACGGATTTTAAATTCGGGCAGAGGACAGATTTTAACCGGTGAAAAAGTAGTTTCTGTTACAAAAACTTCCGAAAGCACCATATTACATACAGAGAAAAACCGATACCAAAGCAAACTTGCAATTAACTGCGCTGGACTGTATTGCGATAAAATTGCCTCCCTGGCAGGTGAACAATTACCCGTGAAAATTATACCTTTCCGAGGAGAATATTATAGTATTAAACCCGAAAATGCACATTTGGTTAAAAATCTAATTTATCCAGTTCCTGACCCGAATTTCCCCTTTTTAGGTGTGCATTTTACCCGCAGAATTACGGGTGAGATTGAAGCTGGACCGAATGCTGTTTTTGCATTCCGAAGAGAAGGATACACGAAATCGAGTTTTAATTGGTCGGAGTTTTGGGAAAGTATTACATTCCGCGGATTTCAAAAAGTAGCGGCCAAATATTGGCAAACAGGCTTAGGTGAATACAAACGTTCATTTTTTAAACCTGCATTTGTAAAGGCACTTCAAAAATTGGTCCCTGCTATTCAAGAAGACGATCTAGAACCAGCAGGAGCGGGTGTTCGTGCTCAAGCCTGTGACAAAGACGGTGGCCTAATAGACGATTTTTACATCCACGAAACTGAGACTTTTATCCATGTTCTCAATGCACCAAGCCCAGCCGCCACCAGTTCCTTATCCATTGGACTTACCATCGCGGAGAAGGCCCTAAATAATATCAACAGTAGGTAAATTCACAATTTGAATAATTGGGTATTTTACAACGATGAACAGTCAACAGTTGCAACTAATTTTATCGAAATATTTACCCAAAGGCAGCGAAGAATATGCTGCCGAGTTGATGCTACAATACAAGATTCAATTAAAGATAAAGAAACCAAGAATATCAAAACTCGGTGATTACCGTCCTCCAAAACCCGGTGAAGCACACAGGATATCATTAAATAAAGATCTGAATCCCTTTGCTTTTCTGGTGACATTTTTGCACGAAGTTGCCCATTTAGTGAATTTCGAAGAGTTCAAAGGTCGAGTTGCACCCCATGGTGCCGAATGGAAATCACACTTTCAGCAAGTCAGCGTACCCATATTCAAACAGGAAATCCTACCAACCGATGTGTACTTGGCATTGTTAAATTACTTAAAAAATCCAAAGGCCAGCAGTTGTACCGATGGAAATTTGGTTAGGACCTTACGTAAATACGATTTAGACAATCCATGGATATTAGTAGAAGAAATGGGAGTTGGTCTACTATTCGAAACCCAAGACGGAAGACGATTTAGAAAATTAGAACGGATGCGCACCCGATATCGATGCAAAGAAGAGTTAACTGGCAAGATATACTTGGTACCTGGACTAATGAATTGCAAGCCTGTACTTTAAAGAAAACTTCCGTTATCTACAAGAAAGCATTGGAGGAATGAATTACCTCGGCAATAACGACTTCAGTAATTATCGCACTAACTACGTCCATTCGTTGTGAGTGTTACATAGCTTAGAATCCTAAAACAGTTTCCTCTGGTCTTTTACCATCGAACAACATTTCAGGATTTTCCAATAATTGCTTCACTCGAACCAAGAAACTTACGGATTCTCTACCATCGATAATTCTGTGATCATAACTCAGTGCTAAATACATCATCGGTCTGATAACGATTTGTCCATTCTCTACCACAGGACGCTCTACGATGTTGTGCATTCCTAAAATTCCACTTTGGGGAGGATTAATAATGGGAGTACTCATCATGGAACCAAATACACCCCCATTGGTGATTGTGAACGTACCACCCGTCATTTCTTCCAAACTCAACTTATTATCTCTCGCTTTACCGGCTAAACGCTTTACTTCTTTTTCTATTTCTGATAAACTCAACGTCTCAGCGCTACGAATTACAGGAACAACTAACCCTTTGGGTGCACTCACCGCAATAGATACATCGCAATAATCATGATAAATAATTTCTTCACCTTCGATACTTGCATTAACGGCTGGCCAATCTTTCAATGCAATACAAACGGCACGGGTAAAAAAGCTCATAAAACCTAAACCTACTCCATGGGTCTCTTCAAACTTCTTCTTATACTGAGCTCTTAAGTCCATGATCGGTTTCATATTAACCTCATTAAATGTGGTTAACATGGCAGTTTCGTTCTTTGCCGCAACCAAACGTCTGCTTACAGTTTTACGTAAGTTCGACATCTTCTCTCGCTTGGGCTCGCGGTTAGACGTATGATATTTACTATTGGATGAACTTGCTAATGGGTTATTTCCTGCACTCAAACCATTCCCATTGGTAACAATCGCTTCTAACACATCCACCTTGGTGATTTTACCATTTGCCCCTGTACCTTTGATGGTTTTAGGATCCAATTGGTATTGTTGAATTAACTGTACCGCAATCGGCGATGCATTTAAATCAGAAATATTTGCGGTAGAAGCACTGCTAGCCGAGGACGAAGCAGCACTTTCACTTGCTTTATTAGCCGATTCTTTAACCTCCAGTTTTTCCGATGGAGTTGTAACTGAGTCTGCAGAAGTTGCTGTTGATTTTGCGGCTCCGGCAGGTTTCGCTGCATCCGTATTGATTATCGCGATAACCGTATTGATAGCTATTGTATCACCAACATTACCAATTAATTTTTCAATGACTCCCGCTTTCTCTGCATTAACTTCAAATGTTGCTTTATCACTTTCAAATTCAGCGATAGGGGCATCCATTTCAATCCAATCACCCTCTTTCACTAACCAGTTTGCAATTGTTACTTCACTTACCGATTCTCCGGGTGCGGGTACTTTGATTTCAAGAGCCATGGAATAATTAAAAATTTAGTAGCGCAAAGTTACAAATTCCCCGCCGTATGGCAAAAGCAAAGATTCTATCCAAGAATAATAAAAGAAATACACTAATAAAGAAAAAGCCATCTAGAAAGATGGCTCCTTATTTTCCCTTCGAATATTAATTTTTCTAATCCTTAGAAGATAAATTACTATTTAGCTTTAATAGCTTGAGATGTTGCTTCATTAGTCAAAGGCTGAATTTCCTTCTTCTTCTTTTTAGGCTCTAAATTATAACTCAAACCCATATGCATTTGAAAATACCAATCGTTCAACCCATTCGTAGAACGATACGTTGCAGGATTAATATCTGGACTATAGGCCGAAATCTTATTCAAATTAGCCAAATATTCAGGAGAATTTGGATCCACAGCCTGTTGATTATCACGCATCAACTGATAGTTACCTCCATACCATAAACCAGGTCCAAAATCATCCAAATAATCTGTAGTTGTGTAAACGCTCTTAATTTCCCCCTTAAAACTCCATTTCTTGCGTATGTAAGACAACATAAACGTAGCACCCACATTGGCAGCAACCTTTCCATATTGATCCTTACCAGGTAAGAAATTCTGACCTTC
>JBJOFM010000187.1:0-5434 GCA_046048755.1 Bacteroidota bacterium
TTTAACTCAATAAATAAGGTACCTCTAATCGGAATTCTGGTATTTTTACTGAAAACTGTTCACCATCCATTCGTCGTTCAAAAGTATAAAATCCCGACATCTTACCAAATGGCGAAGGCAATAAACAACTACTGGAATAACGGTGACTTTGTCCGGGTTCAAGAACGGGTTGTTCACCAACCACTCCCCTACCTTCAACAATTCGCTGGGTACCATGAGCATCAATAATAATCCATTTTCGAGACAATAACTGAACTGTGAAATTCCCTTTATTTTCAATTTCAATGTGATAATGGAAAATATACTGATCTAGTGAGGTTACCTTTTCGATGGAGTGAAATTCGGAAATTACACTTACTAGAATATTATTGGTGGTTTCGGCAGACACAACGATTAAACAATTTTTGTTTGAAATTGTTTAGTCGTCTTCTTCATCGTCATTACGACGCTTTCTTGGATTGTCATCCTCTTCCTCTTCGCTGGACGATTCCTCTTCCTCCTCCATTTCACTGTCTTTTGCAGATGGTCTTACCAATGCATCCAAATCCTCTTCTGTAAGAATTTCTTTGGGTCTTGCCGATAATTTAACTAGATAGATTCTATCCTCAGTCTCCAATCGAACGGAAGTAACAATTTCTCCTTTTGAATTTGGGAAACGAATGGTGTGTCCGGCAACTCCGTTTGGATAAGTCTCGTCAAATAAGTCTAACAATTCTGGTGACAGCTTGCTGTAATCGATTGCAACTTTAGGTTTGTCCATTGGTCTATTTTTGTCCCTCAAAAAAACAATGAATTTTCCGATGTTTCAATTAGAATTTTCAGAATTTATCACAATATAATTAACCTCTGCTCAAACAAATATACACTTCTCACAAACACCCTATTAAATCATTGAAAACTAAGGGATTGAAATGTTGAATTCAAACGATGTATTTAATTTCCATTAATAAAAATCATAAAATCTTGGGTATAATTAAGACTTTTGCACTCTGTGTCCGCTGATTTTTTACTTTACACCAACAAAAATACCGCCCTTTTATTGAGTGCAGATCGCACTTTGTGGTTACCGGATCATGAAATTCTTGTTATTTCTGACTTACACATTGGCAAGGCACAGCATTTTAGAAAGCATGGTATTCCCCTTCCCTTGGAAGCCGCCAACAAAAACTTTGAACTATTCAAAATTGCAGTTCTAAAAAGAAAACCTAAAAAAATCATTTTCTTAGGCGATTTATTTCACAGCAGATTAAATTCCGAATGGTTGCAATTTGTGCATGTAATTTTAGCTTTACGAGAAGCACTGGATTTTGATATTGTACTTACTATCGGCAATCATGATATTCTATCCCCCCAGGATTATCAAGAAATTTCAGCACATTGCGTTCCCTTCTTTGAGGTGGGCGACCTTTTTTTTATCCATGAGCCACCCGATATCGTTAATGAAACCGATAAACTTACTATTTGTGGACATCTACATCCAGGCGTTACCATAAAAGGTAAAGCTAGAAGTAAGGTTAAACTACCCTGTTTCGGTCTTCAAAACCATTGTTTAATCATGCCATCGTTTGGTAATTTAACGGGATCCATGAATGTAAATTGGCCGGAGGATTCACGCACTTGGGCCATCATCGGTGATTCGATGATTAAAGAAGTTGGAAAAGAATCAAGACATTAAAACGTATTAAAACCTCAAATCAATCTTTGTTCAATACTATTGATTATTAATAGTTCTCGAATAAAAAAATCAACGAGCGAACGCACACAGTCTAAATCTTCATTAAATTTCAAACGATAAAATAATCGCGGATTAGCCATTCATACTTACCAAGAACTCTGTATTGTCCTTCGTATTTTGCATGTATTTAAGGAATGTATTCATTGCCTCCTCTGAATTCATATCGGACAAATGATTTCTCAACACCCACATACGTTGAAGAGTGACTCTATCCACGATCAAGTCTTCGCGTCTAGTGCTGGAGGATAAAATGTCAATTGCCGGGAAGATTCGTTTATTTGAGAGTCTTCTATCCAATTGCAATTCCATGTTACCGGTACCTTTAAATTCTTCGAAGATAACCTCGTCCATTTTAGAACCTGTATCGGTAAGTGCGGTAGCGATTATTGTTAGCGAACCGCCATTTTCGATATTTCTAGCCGCTCCAAAAAATCTTTTGGGTTTATGCAATGCATTTGCATCAACACCTCCCGACAAAATTTTACCCGATGCCGGTTGAACTGTATTAAATGCGCGGGCTAATCGGGTGATAGAATCCAATAAAATAACCACATCGTGACCGCATTCAACCAAGCGTTTTGCTTTCTCCAACACGATATTGGTTAATCGTACATGCTTTTCAGCAGGTTCATCGAAAGTAGACGCCACCACCTCGGCACGCACACTTCTTGCCATATCGGTTACTTCTTCAGGCCTTTCATCTACCAATAAGATGATCATGTAAACTTCCGGGTGATTCTTGGCAATGGCATTGGCAATCCCTTTCAATAACCAAGTTTTACCTGTTTTGGGCTGAGCTACAATCAAACCTCTCTGACCTTTCCCAATAGGAGAAACTAAATCAATAATCCGATTAGGATAATTCCCATTATTATCCACTAGATTTAATTTTTCGTTGGGAAATAAAGGCGTTAAATGTTCAAATGCTACACGGTCTCTAACTTCTTCTGGTGTTCTTCCGTTTACACTTTCAATTTTTACCAAGCAAAAGTACTTTTCGTTTTCCTTAGGTGGCCTAATGGTCCCACGAACGGTATCCCCTGTTTTTAAACCATTCTGTTTAATCATAAAACCGGGCACATACACATCATCAGGAGAAGCCATGTAATGGTAATCCGGAGAACGTAAAAATCCATATCCATCTGGAACTGTTTCTAAAACTCCTTGAGTAGTAACAACACCCTCCATTTCTGTGAAAAGTTGCAAAGCCTCTCTTCTACGTTTTTCTTCTTCCGAAATGGCAACTACAACCTCTTTTGGCTTATTTTCTGGCTCGTTAGGCCCTATTTCAGAGGTAGTCTTAGCTTCGGCATGGTTATTATTTTTCCTGTCAAATCCATTTCTATCTCTATTTCCATGTGGCTGCTTAGTTCGCTGCTCGGGTCCTTGATTTTTCTCAGTTCCTTCCACCTCTGATTTCTCAGCTTCGGGTTTTACCGAGTTGTTTTGATTTCTATTTCTATTTTCTTGATTGCGCGGATTATTTCTGTCCGAACGATTCTCTCTTCCTTGAATTGGTCTTTCACTAGATCGCTGCAATGGCGCTTTTTCCGATGCCGTTTCTGGTGCTGTTTCAGTCTCAGAATTAAG
Source organism: Bacteroidota bacterium (assembly GCA_046048755.1). GTDB lineage: Bacteria > Bacteroidota > Bacteroidia > NS11-12g > UBA955 > JAGKXC01. Next base: position 3,326 of record JBJOFM010000187.1, read on the forward strand.
CGCATTGGCTACCAAAGCCGTTGCTGTTTCGTCGGATTTATTTTTCCGAGGTCTTCTATTTCGTTTACTATCAGCGTCTTCTATAGCATTTACATTTTCATTGGAATCCACGATTGACTTTATCTCAACATCCACTGACGTTTTCGCGCTTTTCGCAACTTCATTGGATGTTGTTTCATTGGATGATTGAGCATCATTAGTTTCATTCGCCAATGAGTTGATAGCAGCTATTAATTCAGGTTTCTTAAGTTTTGAAACGTCTTTAATATCTAAATTTTCAGCTAACGTACGCAAATCAGCAACGCTCATTTTGGAAAAATCCGGACCGGTGACCATAAATATATCGTGGAAGAATTAAAATCGAGGAATTATTGAAACACTATTTGGTTTCGAGGTTGCAAGTATAGCAAAAATTAACGGTAATCTTCCGTTTACACGAAATTTTACAAGAAAATGGTACTTTTAATCGTAAAGTTCAAAGAAATATTGCTTTCTCGTTAATCCAAGTTCCTTTAAATTCTGTCTAGTTTCTTTGCACATCACATTCCAACCGCAAACATAAACATGGCAATTCAAATGGACTTTTTCACGATAAAAATGGTGCACATACCCATGATTCTTCGCAGAATCCTCCCTCGAAAACACTGGATTATATGTAAAATTTAAAAAATCTGTTTCCCAATTTTTCAATTGATCTCCCATCAATTCGTCAGCGAAATTCCTATTTCCACTAAAGAGTAGAATTTCTTTTTCTGGATGGTTTTTCAACAGTTTTTCAATCATCGGAATAAATGGAACCAATCCTGTTCCTGTACAAATGAAAATTATTCTAGAAATTTCTAGATTGGATTCTTCATTATAATCTTTCAAAATAAAACTACCCAAGGCTTGCGTTATTTCCACCTCCACGGGTAAATTCTGATTCCATAACCACGGAGTAACCGCTCCTTGTTTGTTTAATGAAATACATAACTCAACTGCACTCTTATTATTTTCAATTGATTTCCACCTCAATAAGGAATAACTGCGCTGCAGTGGCAAGTTGTTTGCATCCAGCAATTCGGGAAAAGATACTGTAACAAACTGCCCTGGCAAGGCATTTATGGCAGTTTCGGTTTCAATCTGAAAGCATTTTACATTGGGTGTTATAAATCGAGCGGACTTAATGATTGCTTTCATATTGCAAATTTACATCCCTAGCTTTAAAAGTTTAATAGCTAGCCTCTGAATCCGTTTTCAATTTAGAATATGTAGTACCTTTGAATTATGCAATGGCTAAATACAGCATTGATTTTCAGCGGAGGGGGAATTGGTGCAATTCTGCGAAGTCTAATGACTCAGTATCCCAATCATTTGCATTCCTCAGCCATTACCCAGACTGTAATCATCAATTCCATTGGTTCTTTTTGTATTGGCTTTCTTTGGGAATTACCCCTTTCCATGGAAATTAAATGTTTTCTAATTATTGGTCTACTCGGTGGATTTACTACGTTTAGCGGATTTAGTATTGAATTTTTACAATTCTTGCAAAACAAAACTTGGGGGATTGGATTCCTTTATGTAATTTCATCTGTTGCGTTTAGTTTAATATTGGTATGGTTAGGAAATCGGTTACATTCTTTGTTGTTTTAGTTGCACTTATTTCCAATTGGGCAAATGCAAGTCAGCTATTGATCCCAATGGATGAATCTCAAAAAAATCATTTAAAGGCTTATGGACTCTCCTACTGGCTACTTAATTCACAAAAACAAGAAGTTGAGTGGTTATTAAATTACCGCGGTGGAAGTTTTTTAATTACCAATTCAAGTAGTAGTGAAAGGGAATGCAAAATTCGTGGAATTTCCTACGAAGTCATTTCCGAATCCCAAGCAAATACCCTGTATCAAGAAATCGACGATCCTGCAGCAAATATGAATCGCATAAAGTTGCTCAATGCCCCTAAGATTGCCGTGTATTCGCCGAAAACAAAACAACCCTGGGATGACGCGGTTACTATGGTTTTAACCTATGCCGAAATCCCTTATACCGTAATTTTTGATGATGAGGTGCTCAATGGTAAATTAATAGAATTCGATTGGTTGCATTTACACCACGAAGATTTCACCGGTC
>JBJOFM010000188.1:0-3065 GCA_046048755.1 Bacteroidota bacterium
TAAATCAGCAGGTTGAAGATTTACGCACCAAATTGGAAGTGAAATACTCCAAGCAAGAAACCTTAAACAAGATTCTCGAAGGAAACGAATCGGCCTTCGATTCTACCTCGGTTAGACCCAATGAATTGAATAAATAATCGTTGAATTTAGTATATTTGTAACTATGGCTATGTTTCAAGGCAATTCCGGTAAAAAAGAAAGTCCAACTTCTTCGCAAGGTATTCTAAATATTATAGGTCAGGGTACTAAGCTTACAGGCGACTTGAGTTCAAACGGCGATATTCGAATAGACGGAGCCATTGAAGGTCAGATTAAAGTTTCTCAACGATTGGTTATCGGAAATACCGGTAAGGTTTTGGGGAATATCGAATCGGAATTTGCCACAGTTGCCGGACACATAAAAGGGAATGTTGTGGTGAAACAAGTTTTGGAATTAAAGCCCAGTGCTAGAATTGATGGAGATATCATTGCTGGAAAAGTTATCATTGAAGCAGGAGCGCAGTTTAACGGTCGATGCACCATGAATTCCAACAGTACATCCGCCTCTACTGCAGCGGCTGCATCTAATAGAACCGAAGAAAAGGACAAATAAACCCATAGTAATTAACTACCGATGGGTAAAACTCGGCAGAATGCTTCAACAAACAATGCTAGCAAGGCCGATTCTAGCAGAGAGTTTCTGAAATACACTTCCATGGCCTTTCAAATGATTGGCAGCATTTTGGCTTTTGTTTTTATGGGGTATTTCATCGATAATTCGTGGGCTAAGCAACAGTTTGGGTTTCCAATATTTACAATTGTGGGTACTTTGTTGGGTGTGGCCGCATCCTTGTACCTAATTTTGAAGAAAATTTAACGCTAACCCCCAAGATTGTGAAATTGGCTTCGTACAGAAATTACGCTTTTGTAGCGATGATGGGCATGGCTACTTACATGGCCGATATCTTCTCGCCCAAAGTAACCCTACCTGCATATACATATACCGGTTTGGTTTATCTATTTTTGGTCTTTACCTTTTTGAAGGTGTGGGTGGGTAAAACCGAAGGATTGGAAAACAAAAACAAGTGGATTAGACGGAGCATGATTGCGTCTATGTTGCGCATGGTGATGGCACTTTTATTCATTGTAATAACCTTTATTAATACCGGTAAAGCGGATATTCCATTTACAGTATTGTATTGTGTTTATTTTGTTTTGTTTTTGTTGTTTGAAATTTCCGAAAAGCGTATTAATTTGCGCCCCGATTCGTCGGATCAGTCAAATTCACAATAATGCTTGATTTTTCAATACTTTCAGTGTCGCACAGACTTCAAAATTTTGCAAGAATTTCTCTATTTTGTGCATTTTTTGGATTTTTTACCGTGGCACAAGCTACAGAAGAAAGCCATAATTCGGCAAATTCAGGTGCCACCACTGCTGTAAATGCCTCAGACGATGAGCATGCAGCAGGTGCAACCCATCAGGATGCTGCTGTTTCTCATGGCGATGCACATGCTGCGGATGCATATGGCACTGAGGCGGCACACGGTGAAAAGAAGTTTGAGCCTGGTAAGATGATTATGGATCACATTTCCGATGCGCACGATTGGCATTTATGGGGAGAGGGTCACGGTTCTGTTTCGATTCCATTGCCTGTTATTATTTATTCAAAATCAAAAGGGGTAGAAGTTTTTTCATCGGCGAAATTTAATCATGGTCATGATGCCTACAACGGTTATCGTTTGGATGAAGAGAATCATGTGATTGCAGAAGATGGATCCACTGATTTTTACGATTTGAGTATTACAAAAAATGTTTTAGCGATGTTTATTGGGGTAATCACCCTTTTTATCATTGCTATAGGAATGGCTAATTCTTACAAAAAACGTTCAGGTAAAGCACCAAAAGGTTTCCATAATTTAGTTGAGCCTTTGATTTTATTTATTCGCGACGATATTGCTAAACCTTCCATTGGACATAAAGCCAACAAGTTTATGCCTTTGTTGTTGAGCATTTTCTTTTTCATTTTTGTATTGAACTTGTACGGATTGATTCCTATTTTTCCTGGGGGGGCAAACGTAACTGGTAATATAGCCGTGACCATGGTTTTGGCGGTTGTGGTTTTCCTTACCGTTAATTTAAACGCGAACAAATATTATTGGAAACACATTTTTGTTCCCGATGTTCCTGTTTGGATGTATCCAATCATTATCCCAATTGAAATTTTGGGAGTGATTTTAAAGCCTTTTGTATTGATGCTTCGTTTATTTGCGAATATTACAGCAGGTCACCTTATTATATTAGGATTCTTCTCGTTGATATTTATTTTCGGTGCGATTAAAGAGGAAATAGGTTTTGCCGTTACTCCGTTAAGCGTTGGATTTACGGTATTTATGAGTATGTTGGAGTTGCTAGTAGCATTCTTGCAAGCTTTTGTATTTACTTTGTTAACGTCTATTTACATAGGCATGGCCGTGGAAGATCATCATCATTAATTAAACAACAAAACAACAAATAACCAATAAACAATTATGAGTCTCATGAACACTCTTCTTCAAGCAGCTGATTTAGCCGCTGCTTACAGTAAAATGGGTGCCGCTCTCGGTGCTGGTTTGGCCGCTATCGGTGCTGGTATGGGTATCGGTAGAATCGGTGGTAGCGCAATGGAATCCATTGCTCGTCAGCCTGAATCTGCTGGTGACATCCGTGCGAACATGATCGTAGCTGCAGCTCTTATTGAAGGAGCTGTATTCTTCGCGATCGTTGTTTGTCTTTTGATTTTGTTCCTTTAAGAAAAATTCAGGGGTTACTGCTTGCGGTAACCCCTTTTAACATTAAGAAAAATGGGATTAGTAACACCGTCCATAGGACTCGTATTTTGGATGCTGGTAACCTTCAGCTTAGTGATGGTTATCTTAAAGAAATTTGCTTGGAAACCAATCTTGGATTCTATTCGTGAACGCGAACAGACAATCGAAGATGCGTTGAATCAGGCAGAAAAAACAAAAGCCGAAATGGCGCGTTTGAGCAGCGAAAATGAAGCGTTGCTTGCAGCAGCTCGTCAAGAGCGCGATGCGATCATGAAG
>JBJOFM010000189.1:0-4011 GCA_046048755.1 Bacteroidota bacterium
TTTAGTGGTTTTTCACCCGCTAGAACAGCGGTTTTATCAATTTGAGAAGGATGAATTTTGTCCCTATTCAATTGAAAGACAACATACTCCCATCAAAAATGTAGATTTTAATTTTTTACAACAATCTGCGGATAATTTACCCGTAGTAATCATGAACTAATAATGGATATACTGTTGCAACTTTTTATTGGAATACCCCTGTTGGGCTATTTGGTTAGTTTGATAATTCCTAACAAAAATGAAAATGCGCTTTCAGGGATTGCTTTTGCGGTAACCTTGGCGTATTTGATTTTTGGTTTAGGTTTTCTATATTATTGGTATTTGTCAGATTTTAGGTCCATTAATTTAAAGGAAATTGTTGTTTTTAAGTCGGATGAATACGAGTTCTTGGTCGATTTTTACTTTGATAGATTTACGGCCGTTTATGCGATGGTGGGTGGTTTTCTATCGTTTATAATTGTTCGATTTTCGCGTGTTTATTTGCACAGAGAATTGGGGTACAAACGATTCTTCAATACAATCTTGTTTTTCTTTACAGGATATAATATTGCCATATTCGCGGGGAATTTTGAGACCTTGTTTATCGGTTGGGAAATTTTGGGAATATCATCGTTTTTGTTAATTGCGTTTTATCGAGAGCGAATATTGCCAGTTCAAAATGCCTTAAAAGTGTTTTTTATTTACCGAATTGGTGACATCGGACTCATATTAGCGATGTGGTTAAGCCACCATTTATGGCATGAAAACATCACCTTTTCGAAATTAAATAATTTAGAAATTGTCCATCACCAGTTAATGAATCACAGTGTAGAAGCAACGTTGGTTTCTTTATTGGTTCTAGTAGCGGCTTACGCAAAAAGTGCTCAATTGCCTTTTTCGTCTTGGTTGCCAAGAGCGATGGAAGGTCCAACGCCATCCAGTGCAATTTTTTACGGTTCTTTATCCGTGCATATAGGTGCATATTTATTAATCCGAATTTATCCCTTCTATGAAAATCAATTATTTTTTAGAGGATTTGTGATTGTAATGGGGCTGGTTACCAGTTTAGTAGCAGGAATGATTGCAAAGGTTCAATCCAATGTTAAAAGTCAGATTGCCTATGCTTCAATTTCGCAGCTCGGTCTTATTTTCATTGAAATCTCTTTGGGGTGGCACAATCTCGCATTACTCCATTTTGCCGGAAATGCTTTTTTGAGAACCTATCAACTGTTGATTTCACCGTCCATAGTTACGTATAAGATTCGCGAACAATATTTCACCCAAAAACAAGAACCCAGTAAGCCTTTTTGGGGTATTCCATCGCATTGGTCAAATTACTTTTATTGGTTATCAGTTAGAGAATTCAATTTGGATGAATGGAATTATAAATGGTTATGGCATCCTCTAAAGCGTTTAGGTAGATTAGCTCGATTTATTTCGGATAAAAAAGGAATATTTCTATTGGTTTCCTTCTTTGTGGTTGGATTGCTTTCAAAACCATGGGTGCCCGAAGAATTAACTGTGTATGTGACCTGGTTATTTTTATTTATAGCATTGTTTTCGGTAGCAAGGTCGTTTGCGATGTACACGAGAATTAATAATGGTTGGTTGTTATTGGTTTCGGGTCATTTTTGGATAGCATTAGGGATGATCTATAACGAGCATATCAGTAAAAGTGAACTAATATTTTATTTAAGTGGGGTAGTAGTGGCTGGTTCAATCGGTTATTGGCTGTTGAAACGAATTGTTTCGGTAGAAGGCAATTTGGATATTAAAGAATATCATGGATTGTCTTCGAAGTATAAATTACTGGGCCTAGGTTTTCTATTGTGTGGAATTGCCGTGGCGGGTTTCCCAATTACACCCACATTTATTGGTGAAGATTTAATTTTTAGTCATATACACGAAAATCAATTATTGATCGCCATGTTGAGTTCCACGATTTTTATTGTGAACGGACTTGCTGTGGTTCGATTGTATGCGCGTTTGTTTTTGGGTCCGTATCGAGGAAGTATTGGGATTATCCCAACGCATTCATAATTTCTGTTTTAGTTTAAGGTTTAAAAAGAAAGGCTGTCTAAACAGACAGCCTTCTTTTTTTCGTAGCGAAGGGGGGAATTGAACCCCCGACCTCAGGGTTGTTAATATTGCTGTGTGTTTTAGTAATTGATAATCAAGTGTGTGTAAAATGTGCAACTCGGGATTTTTAATGAAAACATGGCACAGAATACTTGACTAGCTGTTGATACTGTTTATCGTTTTTTTAATCCGATTTTTGGACTCGATGCTTACATCGCATTGTTTTGCATAGATTTCCCAATTGAAAACAACAGCTTGCACTTCATCCATGATTTTATTTGCGTCTTTTATATGGAAATATTCTCCCAATTCCATTAAATGTTTTCTCGTGGGATTTTTACTCTCTCTTGCTACGGATGTGCTGTGCATGCCATGGCCCGAAGTGGAAAAAGTCAAATCATAGGCAGGTGCTATATTCCAAGTTCCATCAGCATCCATTAAAAAAGCAAAGTTTTTACTGTGATCATCTCGATTGTGTAAAAATACGTTAAAAGCGGCCAGACGCAATATTTTTTCGTAGGCACGAACATCTCTTTCCAATTGAAAGGCACAATCCATTAAATCTCCATAATCCATACTGCTCAGTCTAAAATTGTCGTGCATTATTCCAGCCGCAGAATGCAAATGCAATCGCTTATTCCCAATTCGATCAAATCGTTTTGTCCCAAAATAACTTTGTCCCGAAAGTCCTTGAAAAAGTTTGGACTCGCTCATTTCGATACCAGCATCTAAAGCCATTTTGTAATACGCAAATTCAATGTTTGCTATATCCGGTTGATCAAACGACGAAGGAAATTTAATTAGCCAATGCTCGTAATCAGCGGGCAACGTTTTATTGGATCCTATGATGTCCTGAGTTTTAGGATTATAACCAACCAATATTTTTGGCCGAGCACCACCGGATGATCCTCCCAGTTTAAACAAATCATCCAAAACATCGGTTGCTGTCCCTGAAATAATTTGGTTCGTGGCTTTTGCAATTTTATCTAGTTCAACTTCAAAAACTTCCAGCTCCTCTTGTTCCAATTCAGGTTTATAAGTCAATGCACCCATTCCGCTGCTTCCAACATACGCTAAACGGTCCAGAACTGTAATGTCAACAACAATAACGCCTCTGGAAGTTAAAGCTCTATCCAATAATAACCTCCCCCAACCATCGGGTAAGGAATCCGCAAAGACCCCATACAGTCCATCAAATGGTATGGGATCGGCTTTATTGATTAAATTATTTAGCTTCAGTTTAATCGGTGATATTTCTAAGCCTCTTTTTATAAAATCGGCGTAATACTTGAAATAAATATTTTTCCCTTCACCGACTAATTCTCCCACTGGAATTTCTTCTTCGTTCAATTGAATGGATACCATTATTTTCTCTACGTGTTTCATGCTTACCTCGTATTATCGCTGAATAATTTTTCTATCTTTTCTAAATTATCCATTGGTTTGAAAATGAGTTCAAAGTCGTTTAACCGATTTAAAACGTGAGCAAGTTTTAATAATGATTCCAGCGAAATTTGTCCAGTTAATTCAAATCGTTTGATACTTCCCAACGAAACACCCGAACGTTTGGCCAAATCGGCCTGAGTTAAACCCATCTGTTTCCTTAAAGTTTTATGTTTTGTAGGAAGATCCAACAAAATATCCGTTGGATTTTTATTGATTCCAAATTTTAACATAATAGCCAATATATTAGACAAATATACTTAATAATGTTTATAATGGCTAATATGTTGGCTGTTTGTGTCCTTTCGTTTTAAGGCAAATAGGAATTTGCAGGTAATAATAGAACTCCTACCACAGGGGTATGAATATTGTATCGACTCAGATGGATGACCTAAAACTAGTTTGACATGCGGAGAATAATTAAAATATTTGCCGCAATTTTGCGAAGAATAATGGGTGTATTTACCGCAACATCTATTCCCCAAAGTGGAAAAAACGCTGACGACAAAC
>JBJOFM010000190.1:0-5379 GCA_046048755.1 Bacteroidota bacterium
GCTCCAACAAGACAGGAGCTGTTCCAACAACTATTAGTTGTATTTCACAACCAAAATCATCCAAATAAGGCAAAATACGCATCCAATCCTTCCGAGTACAAACAAAATTCAAAATGCCCTGTTGCCGCATTTCATTAACCCATTCCTGAATATGTCGACGTTCATAACGAAAATGATCACGATATAGCCTCTGCTCTACAATCGGTAAAAAATGCTTCCAACCCGCAATAACACCCTCTCCGCCAACAACACCAGTAACCGCAAAAAACGCGCTCCCTTCACTACCCACTAAAGATATATCAACCTCTGTTAATTTTCCATCACTATGGGAAGCGGTAAAAAAGGATAACCCCTGACCAATAAACAAAATCCGCTTATCCGATTCATTCCTTAAATCCTCTTTAATCAGTCCTTTTAATCGCGATCGCATCCCTTCAAAATGAGCATCTACCAAATCTCCTGGACATTTAGTAACAACGATAAAATCTACCAACTCGGTACAACCCATAAATTCACGCAAACTACCGGCAGGCATGCAGAAATCTTGATCGGGTAACTTTGCATAATCCGCAGTTAAAATATACCCTGTAGCCTGTAACGGCAAGTGCTGCATACCATCGTCCAATAAGACCAAATCAAATCCCTCAGATTTAATTCGCGCCAAAGCTTCCACCCTGTTTTCACCAACATAAACACCCACACCTGTCGCTTCACTAATAGAATCGCCTAATAAAGAATGGCCTGCCAACGTAGCATACAACTCACAGGGCTCATCCCCAAACCTATCTGATTCACAATCCGTAACTTCATAAAATCCTTTCGATTTACGGCCATAACCCCGTGATAAAGAAGCAACCGAAAATCCATCCCCTCGTTTTTTTCTTAACCGTTGTAGTAGCTCAATAACCAACGGCGTTTTACCACTACCTCCCACGGATAAATTACCAATTACCCAGGCCGGAATATCTACCGTCTTCCGCAATCCAAATACCGTGTAAAACTTCCTCCGAATACAAGCCCCTGTACCATACAAAAAACCCAAGGGTCTCAACAATGGATTCAATATAGCTGTACTTGTACTCAATCCAACTTCTACCTTAATTCAACTGAAAAACCTCCCCTTTACCGGGCAAATGTACCGGACAAAAAGATATATCTCCTGCTAATTTCTGCATCTGAACAAAATCACCATGAACCAAAAACAAACCTTTCAATCCGCGCGATGCATGCGATTTCTCAAAATAATTCACCATCTGCTCGTGATCCGGATGCGCACTGAAAACATCCGTTCTTCGAATACTCGCACGAACCGGTCTCGACTTATGATTAATCTCCACAAAGTCCTGACCCTGCAACAATCGCCAACCCAAGGTGCCCTCAGCACAGAATCCGGCAATCAATATCCGATTTCTATCATTACCAATATTATTTCTTACATGCATCTGAATCCTACCCCCCTCAACCATACCAGCAGCAGAAATAATAACACAAGGCTCGTCAATCACACTTAACAACTCACTTTCTCGATCATCTTCAACCACATGAAGCAAAGGAAAATTAAATAATCCACCATGCTGTCGTTGAAACTCGTGAGCTTCCTCATTCAAATACGATATATGCTGTTGATAAACATGCGTACTCCGAATTGCCAATGGACTATCCGTTATTATTTTAATATTGGGTAGCTTACCCTGTCTGTATAACTGATGCAACGTGAAAATGATGGCCTGAGTCCTCCCAACGCTAAACGCGGGAATCACCAACTTGCCACCCTGCTGAACACATACCTCCGTTACTTCATCCAATAATATCTCCTCCGCCCTACGAGAATCCGTCATGTGTTTTCTACCCCCATACGTACTCTCCGAAATCAAATAATCCAATCCCTCCATCGGATGCGGATCCGGAACCAACTTAGAATTAGCATTGCCCAAATCCCCAGTAAATCCTACACGATGTACCACATTACCATGGGTGATTTCAAATCGAACCGATGCTGCACCCAATATGTGACCTGCTTGGTGCAAACTCAATTGCAACTCATCGTTAAATACATAAGGATGCTCGTAGTCCACTTGAACTGCCATATCTACAAAATCCTGAATATGCTTCTTTGCATACAACGGCTGCAATCGAATATTCTTGCCCTTTATACCCCGCTTTCTTCGAATTGCCTTCTCCTTAGCCGCCAATTCCATCCGCTGTATATTCAAACTATCATTCAACAAATATTCACTCAATAACAATGTTGGTGCTGTACTAACAATCTTCCCCGAAAATCCTTGACGAATTAAATTGGGTAAATTGCCCGAATGGTCGATATGTGCATGCGTTAAAACCACCAAATCTATTGACTCCGGATCAAACGGAAACCGTTCGTTCTTTGCTTCAAATTCTTTTCTATTCTCATAATCCAAACCACAATCTATCAAAACCCGCGTACCCCCCGGCAAATCCAAAACATGCATACTTCCTGTCACCTGTCGAGCAGCACCCCAAAACGTAATCTTCATCTTACAAAATTAATAGGGTACGCGGGTTTATTCTTATCATTTGTCTATCAATACCTTTTTTATTTCCTTTCCGTACCCAAACTCCCACTCAACCAAGTAAATTCCAGGCGAAACAGAAGTGCTAATTTTCTTAAAATCAGCATCTTTAGCCAATAATCTACCTTGTAAATCATAAATTCTAACCACAACGGGTCCCGATTTCTCCAATGTAAACACAGAATCTGAAACCAAACCGTAAGAATCCTTCATCGTACCACCATTCCAAACCATCAACGGAAAATAACAAGAGGTATTTAAACTATCCTTTAATTGACCATCGCCGCTAACAACTTGGCCAGACTGGGTCAACTGCACATGCTTTGCATATACCTGTGAAAATCCAACCGATGATTTTGGCCAAAAATATACCTTACCTAGGTTCATCGAAATAACGGCAGTACTGCCCGATACAACCCCATTAGAAACAGTACCTCTCACCATTGGCCTAACCGCTGAAAAACTTCTGTCCATTCGGAAGTTATTATTACCACACCAAAATACAGAAACACTGTCCACCAACAAATGAGCCGCGTTGTTCTTGTCAAATGTATTATTCATCAAAGCCACCGTATCTGCACCATAACGCAATCCACTGCCCCAACCCAGCGCCAGAACACCCCCCTGCTGCGAAATACCCGTATCGTTGTAAGCGAAATTACAACAACCCATTCCCAAACTTCCTCCCAAACTCAACATACCCAATCCATTACTTACAAAATAATTCTCTCGCAAAAACAATGCACTACCACCTAAATCCTTCGAAGCCTCCAAAACCAATCCCCGCGAATTATTCAACCAATAACCCTGAGAAATAAGTTTCTTTCCATCTCCAAAACCCCTCACAAAAACACCCACCTCATTGTCCTCAAATCGATTACCAAATAAATTAAATGCTTCCGTTTTTAACACCAATCCCGTATCATTATCCATAAAACGATTATTGTCAAATGCATCAATCACCATCCCTCTCCCCAAAACAATACCCCCAGATAAACCTTTCACCAAGTTGTCACGCATCAACACGCTGCCTGAATCAATGCTCCATCGATTCGAAGAACGGAAACTCCAACCTCTGCTACCCAACAAACTCTCACGTATCTCAATTAATCCTCCAAGCATTACGGTGGTTGATTTACCCAACAAAACATCCGATTCCAAGATTGATAACTCCTTGATTCCTTTTCGTAAATCAATTGCACCTTCCATCTGAAAAACTACCCCGTTCTCCTTGCCATTGCCAACAATCTCCAAAACATTGTCTTCCCCAGCAAATTCAAATATCCCATAGCCCTTTCCTACGGCACTGAATTTCATTAAACCCAACTCCGTTCCACGATATGGATGCAATTGGAATTTGACACCAGGGTTCATAATTAATTTACCCTTAACATGAAACAACGATCCCGTACCTAACAATCGGAAGTCTACAGCATCACCTAGCACAACCGATCCACCTTCTTCTATGATTAATGAAGAACCGTCCCAAACCTCAATAACCGATTCATCCTTTAAGTACAAAACTCCACCACGTTGAATGCGCAACACACTATTTCCACCTTCCAACTTCAACATGCCGCCCGTTCCAACCACCAACGAACTTCCGCTACCAATAATAAGCTCCGTTAACTGGCGTCCCTTGAAACCACTACCCAAGCGTATCAACCCCTTATTTTGCACCTCCAAATTAGCACCCGAACAAGAAGCAACATAAAATCGTCTGCCCTGTAGAGAATTCAATAATTTCAACTGACCCGTAGTCAATTTCCCCAATTCCTGCGGATGATTGATAGATAAAGTACTTCCACTTCCAACAACCCTACCCCCAAGAAAACGATCGCGCTCCTTTCCATACCACACCAAATCTCCACTCGTATTTTCCGCCGAAGCCCGGTCCAACCACAATAATTTACGCAATAACCAAAATGCATTACCGCCTTGGGCCGAATCAAAATACACATGGTCTTGGTTTTCCTTGGCTACATAATAATCATCAAACCCTGAACCGTTACCGGATAACCATCCAGACCCCAAATTCAAGTACATGGGCTTTACCCAATTAAACGGAGTTTCCTCCAAATTCAATGCACTCCAGGTAGGAATAAAGCAGGTACGATCAGCAAATACGGTACCACCCATAACGATAGCATTAAATCTAAATCCCAAAATACCGTCATGCATACCTCCCGGCTGATGATCTAACGCGGTCTTCTTCTCCTGTACTTCAAATAACCTACGAGAAATACCACCACCATACACAGCCATCGCCGTCAATTGCTTGTCTTTCTTGCCAATTCGTGTATCAAATGCATACGAATAAAATTGCAACTTCGTAGACTCTAATAACTTCTTAGAACCTACCAACAACAAACGCAAAACAGCATCATCGCAACCCGAAATCAATGAGTCCAACAAGGTCCTTGAAAATTCCGAAATTCCTATTTCCGCCAACTTACTGCCAGAAACCATTTCCGATCCATCCAACAAACGCTGCATGCCATCAACCCCCAAACCACTTCCGTTGGCAATCGCCATTTTCCACGGTTGAACCGGCAAAGAAGTAGCGTATTTACTCGCTAAAAATTGCGTTCTCAGTTCATCACATGCATTATTACTGCCAAAATGATACACCAACAATTCCTTGGAAGCCCGAGCATTTAACATTCGATTCACAACATCCCGCGACTCCCTGCTAACCCCTTTTAAATAATTACTCATCTGCTGCAAGCCCAAGGGAATATTAGCCCCCTGATGCGGCGAATCAAAAGAAGTGTAACTCTTTATGAAACCCAAGTCACCAGCTTCTTCCATCTTATTCAACGCGTATTTC
>JBJOFM010000191.1:0-5988 GCA_046048755.1 Bacteroidota bacterium
AACCAAATTGAATCGGCTAATTTTATAGAAGGCGGCGATATGAGAATTAACATGAACAACGGCAAACTGGAAACTGTTACATTCTTTAAAAATCCAGAAGGCACCTTGTTCCCCATTGATCAATTGCCAAAAGATAAAAAGGAATTGCCTGGATTCGTTTGGGATCCGGAAAACAAACCCAGTCCAACGCTATTTGAGCCCTACTTTATTGCTCAAATTCCAACATTGCCGTATGCTCTCAAACCAGCCAAATCGAAAAAGAAGGAGGTAAAACGATGAACATAAAAACGCTGCGTTTACTTTTCCTTTCTAGTTTATTTTTCTTGAGCCCCAAAATTTCCAATGCTCAATTGGTTGGTATAGTTACCGATACTTCCTGGGCACCCATACCCAATGTTAAACTGTTCGATAAATCGGGAATTGCTTTATCACAGACCCGACTTGATGGTTTTTTTGGATTAACACTCAGAACTGGGACCTATAAAATTATTTTCTCTCACCCCGATTTTTATCCGCAAGAAATTCCAATTATTGTTCAGGGAAACTATAAAGATACACTAAAAATTGTACTCACCCCCAAAACAGAACGTATTGAAACACTTGTAATTAACAAAGAATGGAAAGATCCGGGACCTGGATATATGCGACAAGCCATTCTGATGCGAGACTCTTGGAGCAAACGAATTCCTGCTACCTCTTCCATTGTTTATACCAAAGCATACGAAGAATCGAAAACCCTTTTCAACCCCAAAAAACAGAAACCAAACAGTTCTTTAGATAGCCTATTAAATTCGCTAACAACCACCATTCCCGTTGCAGATAGCAGTACGGAAACGTTAGCAAGTAAAAAAGAATTAGAAACCGATAGTAGTAGAACCCGAGATTCTGCAACCAATACTTTCTCCCTAAAACATGTTGCCAACAATTCCAAAGATTACGATAGAATTGCGGATACACAACGAATAAGCGCTTTCATGGAAATTTTGATGATTCGTGACCAAGCATTCCCCAATAAACTCAAAGAAGTTAGGCAGGGTGTACGAAAAATCGGCTCAAAATCATTTTTATTCTATCTCACCGCCTCGGATGGCGATTTCAACCCATACCAAAACCTCTTTCAGGTACCAGCACTTTGTCCCTTACCCGTAATGAGTCCCCTAAGTAATTCGGCATTGCTCGCTTATAAATTTCAGTATAAAGGCAGTTATGAGCACCCAAAATGGGGACGAATACTGCGAATTCATATGCAAGGCAGACAAACCGCCAATGCTACCGTAGACGGAGAGTTAGAATTGGTGGAAAATGGATTTTGGATTATAAAATCAACGCTTGAATTTCCGAAGCATCTGATGGCCGAATACGATGAAATGCGAATTGTTCAATCCTATGATAAAACGGAGGACAACTGGATAATATCGGATTCGATGCGTTTTTATTATTCGGCAAAATTTGGGAAAACCACCTTATCCGCTACTACGGAAGTAGATATAAAATCCAGAACCATCAATCCCCAATGGAAAAAGAATCATTTCGGATTGGAAATCAGTAAAACCATCGATAGTGCTTATCAACGAGATTCATCGTTTTGGGAACAACAACGCAGTAGCCCATTGAGCTACGGACAGGCGAGAGCTATTGCTGTTAACGATTCCCTGCAAAGAGTTTACACTTCAGACAAATACCTAGATTCTGTAGAAAAATCAATCAATACTGTTAGTTTCAAATCCTTGGTTTTGGAGGGACAAGGCTACAAAAATCGCAAAAAGGGACTGGAGATGTCGTTTCAACCATTGTGGACCGTTTACCAGCCTTGGTGGCCTGGCGGCACTCGTGTGAGTATGTTTTCCCGAATCGATAAAACATTTGAAAACAAACGCAGCATATCGGTAAGTGAAAATATCAGTTATGGACTTCGGAACCAAGACTTACGAGGAACCGTATACCTATCAACCCTGTACAATCCATACAAAAGAGCCAGTTTCACGGTTTCTGGTGGACGTGATTTTGGGGTTATTAACGGAAATGCGGCCTACATCGACATGTTCCGAAGGGACAATTTTTATGTTCACAATCATATCACCGCCTACCACAATCAAGAATTAATCAACGGCCTTTTCCTGCGATTGCAAGGCGAATATTCAAGCAGAGAAGATATGTCGAATTACCAATTCGATGAATTTGGCGATAGTCTATTTGAAAATAACAAACCCTCTGTATTCAACAACAATACAGCATTTTACGCCACGATAAACCTGAGTTATACTCCCTTTCAACGATACATATCCGAACCCAAGCAAAAAGTAATTTTAGGGTCGTCATGGCCTACGTTTGGTGTACGTTTTAAGAAAGCACTGCCGGGAGTTCTAGGAAGCACCATTGATTACAGCTACTTAGAATACTACTTAAATCACGATTTCCCCATTGGGTTATTTGGAACTTCGGAGATTAAAGCCAATAGTGGCAGTTTCTTGAATTATCGCAATATCAGTTTAATTGATTATCGCTATCAACGCCGAGGCGATGCTTCGATTTTTACCCCACCCTTGTATGCATTTCAACAGTTAGACAGTACTTTCTTTACCTTTAAACGCTTTGTAGAAGTGCATTACCAACATCGATTTAATGGTGCATTGGTAAATAAAATCCCCTTTATTAAGAAGCTCAGTTTAAGCGAACGCGCAGGTGTAAATATTTTATACGCCCCCGAGCGCCGGAATATGTTTTTTTACGAAGGCTACGCCGGAATAGATAAATTAATCCGAATCTGGAGAGACCGATATAAAATTGGGATTTACTACACGGCTGGCTATTCCAATCTCTTTGAAAAACCTCGCTATGGGTTCAAAATTAATTTTGAATATTACGATCGATACAACAATAAATGGTAAATTGAATCTATGAAACAGTGGATCCTTACAATAACGCTAATAACGTTCTTAAACAACGACGTTTTAATAGCAAATGCATCTATTGCACCACAGAATTTTACAACAAAAATTCAGCAGATTGCAGGATTGAATGAACCTCAGATTGATCTAGTTTCCTTGAGAAAAAGCCCTAAGATTACGCCCGTAAAACGACATTCCATCACGCCCATGCTCAGTTTGTCAAACACCAGCACGAGCAATTTTATTTTACAAGTAAGTCCAACATTACTCTGCGAGTTCAGCTCCGGAGAAACACTAAATACCCCGCTGGCAGTGCGATACCAATATCGCATGAAACAAGGTAACCGATTAGGTTTTGACTATCTGAATATGTACTCATCTTTTGCATTTGCTCCCAAAGCAAAAGACAATTCACTGGGATTTTATGGTCCCATGGTTCCCGCGTTCTCATCCAATTTACACGGTTTTAATGTTCATTATTCGAAAGCAATTGATATAAAACTTCTTGAGATATTTGGCTTTGTGGGCGCTGGCGGATACCTCACAGGGAAACCCAATACCACTACTGCCGATTATTCGTGGTATAGAAATGCTTCCGCTGAATTTTATGATTTTGCCCCCGCCGTAACCCATAATGTAATCAAATCGTTTATTCCCATGCTAAATTTTGGCGCCGGTGTTCGTTTAAAACATCTAGAAGGGGGGATTAACAACCAATTTTCACTCAGTAGCCCAATTAAAGCTATTCAATACCAAGGAAACACCTTCCAAAACAATATTCGATTAAAAAGCATAGGCTACTACATCGCTTACCGTTGGGAATTTTAACTTATTCATTGCAAATCACTTATCAATTTGCTTTCCTAGGTTGATTTTGTGATTACGACTTTATCTCATTTTACACAAATTATTTGTTGATTTTTAAACGCCAAAAATCTATACATCAGTCGTTTGTCAAAAAACTTATTGTATTTTTTACTATAACTCGATAAATCTTCTATATTTGAAAAAAATCTATATATATGAAGAAAATAATTACTATGGCTTTTGTTGCAGGATTAGCTGCCAGCAGCATGGCACAAATCGCAGGCACTTGGAAGTGCACCTTTATTGGTGTAGGACCAAATAAGGGCGATTTTAGTTGGTTCAGCACCGGCATTGATGCAAACAACAGAGCTTGTTTAGCAGACGATGAGTATGTGTTCAACTCCGATGGAACCTTTGAAAACAAACTAGGTAGTGAAACTTGGTTGGAAACTTGGCAAGGTGCTTCAGCCGACGGCTGCGGAACTCCAGTTGCTCCTCACGACGGTAAGAACGTAGGTACTTGGCGTTACGATGCCACCGCAGGCAAATTATCCATCGTTGGTAAAGGAAACTATTTGGGTATTACAAAACCTTATAACGGAGGTGAACTAAAATCTTCTTCCGCTGCCCCTGACTCTATCGTATACGAAGTTGCAATTAGCGGTAATGACATGACCGTAGACATTAACTTCGGCGGTGGTTACTGGCGCTACACCTTGAAAAAACAGGGTGGAAGTCAAACCGTTGAAACCAACCCTACCGGTAACTGGGGAATGCACTTCATGGGCGTTGGACCTACAAAAGGAAATGTTTCTTGGTATAATACAAATTTAAATTCTTCTACTCGTCCTTGCTTAGCCGATGATGAATACCAATTCATGGCGGATGGTAGCTTCAAAAACGTACTAGGAACAGAAACTTGGTTGGAAACTTGGCAAGGTGCTGCTGCAGAAGGCTGTGGTGCTCCAATATCTCCATTTGATGGCGCAAGTGCAGGAAAGTGGATGGATAACGGTGATGGAACAGTTTCTATCATCGGAAAAGGTAATTACTTAGGAATTACCAAAGCTGCAAACTCAGGCGAATTGAAATCCAATAGCGATGCCAAAGATACCCTTACATATGAAATTACTTTCAATGGAGCAAAAGACACCATGAATGTTAACATCAACTTCGGCGGTGGATATTGGTTCTTTCAAATGCACAAAATTGTACAAAAAATAGTTACCAATCCTAAGGGTGACTGGAACATGACCTTCTTAGGTGTTGGTCCAGCGAAAGGAAATGTTGCTTGGTATAACACTCCATTAAATGCTACTACTCGCCCATGTTTGGCCGATGATATTTATTCCTTCAAGGAAGATGGTACCTTCACAAACTCTTTAGGCTCAGCAACTTGGGTTGAAGGTTGGCAAGGTGCTACTGCCGATGGTTGCGCTGCAGCTGTTGCTCCTCACGATGGATCAAATACAGGTTCTTGGAAAGATAATTCAGACGGAACTATTACAGTAAACGGAAAAGGAAACTACTTAGGTTTAGCCAAAGTTATTAACGGTGGAGAATTGAAAGCCTCTGCTGATGCTGTAGATGGCATTACCTACGAAGTAGTAGTAAACGCAGATACATTAATTGCAGATATCGCAATTAAAACTAGCGACGGAACCCCTGCCTATTGGCACTTCCGCTTCTTACGCGCTCAACAAGCGTCTGCGTCCAAATTGGCTAAAGCTTCTGTGAATGTATATCCTAACCCTGCTAACAATACTTTGTGGATTTCTAATATCTCTGAAGGAAATAAAGTAGTTATTAGCAGCATGGATGGAAAAGTGTGTATCAACGCTACTGCAACTGCTGCTGGTATTGATATTTCTAACTTATCAATTGGTTCTTATATTGTATCGGTTGAAACGAATAAAGGCACAGTTGTTGGTCGATTCATCAAGCAATAATTGTTTGAATAGGTTTGAACAAAAGGGGGGTGATTTCACCCCCTTTTTTTAACGCATCAATTACATTTTAAAACATCAAATGATTTCAATCAAAAAATATTCAATTGTACTGGGGTTTTCTTTGAGTCTACCGGTTTTTGCTCAAACTACGGCAACGGACAGTTCAGAATCGGATAAAATGGACGAAGTAGTGATCATAGGTTATGGTAAAGCATCCAAGAAAGAATTTACCGGTGCCAATTCCTCACTGAAAGGCCAATCGCTTGAAAAGTTAAATATTCCACGCATGGACCAAGCCTTACAAGGTCAAATCCCAGGAGTTGTGGTAAGCACCAATTCCGGAT
>JBJOFM010000192.1:0-3198 GCA_046048755.1 Bacteroidota bacterium
GCAATACCCCCAGCATAGCGGATTTACAGAAACTCCCAACCCTAACCAAAGCCATGCCTGCATTATTTGTGGGCCATGGCAGTCCTATGAATGCCATTGAAAACAATGTTTTTTCTCAAAAATGGAAACAACTGGGAGAAACCCTACCCACACCCGTAGCAATACTTTGCATTTCCGCTCACTGGGAAACCTATGGCAGCAAAATCACCGCTATGGATGCACCCAAAACCATTCACGATTTTGGAGGATTCCCACCCGAACTTTTTGCGGTACAATACCCTGCGCCAGGATCCTCAACTTTGGCCGCAGCAACCCAAGAATTAATAAAACCCAACCCCCTGGATCTCGATCACAGCTGGGGGCTAGACCATGGTTGTTGGAGCGTAATCCGATGCATGTACCCCAAAGCAAATATTCCCGTACTTCAACTTTCCCTCGATCGAAATAAATCAACCCAACAACACCTAGACCTGGCAAAAGAACTCATACCCCTGAGAAAAAAAGGCGTAATGATTGTAGGAAGCGGAAATATCGTACATAATTTAGGGAGAGTAGCTTGGGACCGCATGAATGATCCAATTTTTGGCTTCGATTGGGCCGAAGAAGCCCGAGATGCCATGAAATCTAAAATTAGCAATGGAGATAGCAAAGCCCTCGCAAACCCATACCAATTTGGAAAAGCCTGGGAACTATCCATCCCCACCCCAGAGCACTATCTGCCCCTATTGTACACGTTAGGAGCACAAATGCCCAACGAAACTCCGGCCTATTTTAATGACCAGTGCGTCTTAGGCTCGCTTGCAATGACCTCCTTTATTTTGGGCGATGCTTAGAACTAAATAAAAATTGAGTAGGAAACGATATTCCCATTTGAATTTGATTTCTTGGATATACCAACCGGTTATAAGGGGTCAATAATAGTGCATTATAGCCTAGATATACCGTAGCATCATGTTTTAAACGATATTCCACCGTTAAACCTGCGTTTAATGCCAAATAGTTGTATCCAGCCATAGGAACTCGTTTGAATTCACCTTCCTTTAATCGGTAAACAGGATCAGATAAAAACGTTCTGCTATATCCGGCACCGGTAATAAATGCATATTGCAATTTTCCGGGCTTCTGAGATTTCTTTATTCGTTTGAATTTCCATTGATTCGTTGCTAGAAGGTATATATTGGTGTGTAAAACAGCAGACGAATAAAAACCAAGTTCCCAACCCAAACTTTTGGTTCTCACCAATTTTTTCCCATTTCGTTTATATTTAGTCAACTCCTTGTATGGATTATCTAAACGTAAATGAAATCCTTGCGACTCATCTGAGCCTAAAAATCCGATGTACGTAGCCCCTAAATTCGAAATCGGCAACTTCAACCCTCCCAACGTATATGGGTATACACCCGCTGTGTCTTTCAATGGGTTTAATGAATATCTTACAAGTATCCTTGTGGGTGATTTTTCCTCCAAAGTACTTTTGGGTGAAATAGTGTCGATATTATAACAACCAAATTCCAAGCTGCGTTGAATCTTATCATACGAATGACCATCCAAACTTCCATTTGCCTTACCAAAAGGTAAAAATTTAATAGATACAACCAACATTAAAATCGAAAAAACTCTCTTCATACTCTGTTTATCAATGTTGACTAATCCATTCTAACACAGTGGTCCAAAATAAATAGGGCTCATTTACCATGGGAGAATGGCCTGAATGATCAAAAATAATTCGCGTTTTATCTGAACTACCAATTTTACCCCATAAATCATCACTTAACATTTTAGGACACACAAAATCAAATCTACCCCAAAGCATCAAGGTTGGAATCTGAATCTTACCCAAATAAGAATCCGGATTTACGGAATACGTAGGCTCATCGATTCGCAAAATACCCGAAACTGCACCGTTAAAATCATTATGCTTGTACGAAGCAGACTCTTCATACCTGGAAAAATTTACCGGAGAATTTACAGAGTCGATGTATGATTCTGCATCATAAGCAAATTGATTCAATTGAACTGACACGTCATATCCCTGAGATAAATCATGCGATTTACAATAATCGAAAATAGCTTGCCAGCGAGCAGCTTTACTACTATCGGTATTGAATTTAATTTCATACTCAGCCCTTTTATACAACATATCTTGAGTAAGGGAATCATTCATCGGGTAATTATGCGCCCCGTCAACCTGAATCCAACCTTTCACTAAATCCTGATTTCGTTCATACCCTAAAAAATACGGTGTTAAGAATCCCCCCCAACTATGGCCCATAACATAAATCTGTAAATCTTCACCATATTTAGCCTTAAGATATTTGACTATGGTTACGAAATCATCGCGATATGCTTCAAGTCCTTTATCTCCTCCATTACCTTGAGACTTGCCACTATTACGCTGGTCCCAATAAGCAACGGCAATTTCTTTCTCCAAACTTTCTGTAACCAAAGCATCCCGATAATCGAGGCTATTTCCACCCGGTCCGCCATGCACAATCAATAAGAGCTTCCTACTACCAACATAACCAGCAACCTTTAAAAACAAAGACTGGTTCTTTTGTTTAATATATACATCATCATTCACAGAACCCGTGGTAATAGTATCCAATTTACAACCGCTTTGAGCCAATAGTAAACTAACAACAACAACCAAAATTCCTTTGTGAATTATCCTGTAAAATAAATCACCAATCGATTTAAAGAGCAAACTCCTGTACATGCGATTGCGAATATACAGATTGCGGTTAAGTAGCGTTACATATTTCGTCGATATTGTCCTCCTACAGAGAACAACGACTCGGTAATTTGACCCAAGGTACACACCTTGCAAACCTCCATTAGCTCGGCAAACATATTCCGATTTTCAACAGCGGCCTTCTGCAAATTAGAAAGCAATTCCACGCTGGTTTCTCCAAAATAGGCATGCTGTTCTTCCACTTTACGTATTTGCAATTGCTTTTCTTCTTCTGTACTTCGAATCACCTCTCCTGGCAATACCGTTGGTGAACCCTTAGAACTCAAGAACGTATTTACACCGATAATCGGCAACTCTCCAGTATGTTTCAGGGTCTCGTAATACAAACTCTCTTCTTGGATTTTACTGCGTTGGTACATGGTTTCCATCGCCCCCAATACTCCCCCTCGTTCGGTAATTCGATCGAACTCAACCAAAACCGCTTCCTCCACCAAATCCGTTAACTC
>JBJOFM010000193.1:0-3407 GCA_046048755.1 Bacteroidota bacterium
ATCTACAATAGGTCCCCACTTCTCAGAAATAATTTCCTGATGCAAAAATGATTTTCGTTCCCACTGATTTAGTTGAAAACTCATGAAAAATTCATCCAAATTGGTGGGTTCATCCAAAATAACTTTTCTCGCCAACGTATAAAAATACAATTGTGTGCCGTAAAAGTCCCACGCATTGTTCCCAAAATAGGATTTGGCTTTTTGAATAATAGTAAGCTTACCATTTTTGTCTAAATTTAATTCCTCCTCAAATTCAACATCTTCCATTGGCGGCCCATGAAAGAAACTATGTCTATGAGATTCTTGATTGAAAATTCTAACAATGCGCTTCAATAATGGTACAATCCCATGGGCATTTAATTCCGCCAAAGCATCCCAATCTTCGTTTTCAAGTATTCTACTGTACCGCTTATTTATTTGATATTCTTCCCAATTACGAGATTCGGATTTGTCTATAATTCTACTCCTTAGCATTTGCTGAGTAGCTAATATGATATCCGATCTTTTTCGGTTAAATTTAGAAAACAATGCCATTAATCGCGCTTCGGTAATGGCCTCTAAATCCGGACCTTTTGTTGCAACTACTGCTAGAATTCCAATTTGAAGTTGATTGAGCTTTAATAAAATGCCTAATTCCATTATATCAGTAGAACTCTCTAAAAAGGTTGGATTAGTTAGGTTGTACACCGAATTGCTTATCGACTCTAATCGGTGAAAAATGGACTGGTTATTTTTTAGAGGATTCATCATTTTGATAAAATTATTGACAAAAAATGTTTTAGAAATTACAAATTTGATTTCTAAACTGCATAGGATTTTGCCAAGGATTTAATCCACAATTTTGATCGACAAGCGGAAATACTAGGATTGTTTTTCCCTTGAAGAATTAAAAAAGTTGTAACCGTAATTCTCGATGATTTACTTCACTCGAATAATTTCATGCTCAGAAATATTGATTTTTCTGAGTTTGTATAATTGACCTGCAGATTCTTTGAACGATTTCTTACTCATTCCCAATAAATCCCGAATTTCCTCCGGACTTGATTTATCACCCAAAGCCAATCTACCGTTATTCTTTTCTAAATATTCTAAAATCACTTCGGTATGGCCTTTTACTTTACCCCTGCCTAAGGGCTTTAGTGAAACGTCGATGAGACCGTTTTCACGAACCATTTTCACAAAACCAGGAACTGTATCACCAACTTCAACGGGATGATAAACTTCGTTTTTATAGAACATCCCCTGATAGCGCTGATTGATGATACACTTAAATCCCGTTTCTGTTTCTTCGAATACAAGGGCTTCAATTGACTGACCCGATTGAAAAGGAACCTCTTCACGATTCAGCCATTTTGCTACACGGCCTGAGGCTAATAATCGATCGGTTTTTTCATCTCTGTACAAAAAGACCACCGTATTGGTGCCGGGTTTCATTCGGCTGTATTGTTCTTTGAATGGAACGAATAAATCTTTTTCCAATCCCCAATCCAAGAATGCGCCAATGGGGGTTGCAGCTACAACTTCTAAGCAAGCAAATCGGTATAACTCAATCTTAGGCTGGCGCGTGGTAGCAACCAATCGATCTTCTGAATCGCGATAAATAAAAACGGTAATTTCATCCCCTTCCTGCGCAGTGGGTGAGCAATATTTATTGGGTAACAATACCTCGTTGCCTTCTTCGTCCCGCAAATACCATCCTTGCGCCGTGTCCCTGCCGTATTGAAGATCCAAATAATGGCCCGTTTTAATCATCGCTGTACAAAATTCGGGGTAAATTGCCATAAAAACCCCATGCTAAACGTGTAATTACGGATAAATGCAAAAAATAAGATTTACAATTACGGAATTCGCCCAAAACTCGCGTAACACATTCGTAATATTTTGTAGATAATTGCTTCCTAAAATTATGACTATGAGAGATCCTAATACCCCAAAGTATTTTATCAGTCGCGCTTGGATATATTCCAAAGAGATGTTCCCCGTGCTGATCTACCTTCCTTATGTAATTGCGCTGTATGGCTGCGTGAATTTTGTAGTTCAAATATTATCGGGAGATCCAGTGGTTATTGATACCATGGCTATTGTTGGAATGATATCAGCCTTTTTTATGATGCTTTTAATGCGAACATTTGATGATTTGAAAGATATTGAAATAGATATCGAATTATTTCCTCATCGTGCCACTGCAAGAAAAGCCGTATTGAAATCCGATATCGTTGCTATTTCATTAACCTCTTTCTTAGTGCTTCTTAATACCAACGTGTTTTTCGGTCAATCCACGTTGCCTGTTTTCGCAGTGATGATTTCATATTGTTTGCTAACCTTTAAATGGTTTTTTGCCGAACAGTACCACCGAAATCACATTTTTGTCACGATGATGGACCATCAGCCCATTCCCTATGTGATTAACTTCTTTTTAATTCATACCGCCTTAGCTACAGGTGCGCATTATGAGCCTTTTAGTACAACCCATTTCATTTTATGGTTAATTGTCTCATTGCCTGTCACTGCTTGGGAGGTTTCTAGAAAAATTCGTTCAGCCGATATGGAAACCCAATACGAAACATTCTCCATGGTAGTTGGGGTAAAAACTGCTACCGCAATCCCATTAATTTGTTTAACAGCCACGGGGTTAATGTCCATGCATTTGGGGAACTTATTGCATTTTACTACAGGGTTTTTCGCGGTTGAAATAGCCATTTTGGCCATCGTGCTATTTGTTTATTTGCGTTTTTTATTCAAGCCGATAAAAGAATACAATATTCTTACCAATACCGCACTGTTTACTACAACTGCTTATTTTACTAATTTATTGGTTAATACATTGTTAACCTACGCTTGGTAAACTGTCCATGCGGTATAGCAAGTCCGAAGCAGGGGGGAAGGGGTTTCATTTGCAAACCATGAAAGAGGGCGGACTCCCCGTACCTCAATTTTACTGTATTCCTTGGAGTCAACTGAAGCAATTGTTTGCCGATAATAATCCAGATTTTTGGTTCGACTTGAACCACGAAATGGAAGCGGTATTTTCTAATTATCAATTGGATTTAGAATCAATTTGTGCTGTTGTTCAGAAAAAAATCCAGCAAGTGAAAATTTCGGAAAGGGCTTGGACCGAATTTGCAAGTAGAATTCAACATGAGTTTGGAGTGGAATATTTGGTATCCGTTCGATCATCGGCGATTGATGAAGATAGCGACCATACTTCCTTTGCAGGCCAGCATTTAACGGAATTGTTTATTGGGCCATCGGGGATACTATCAGCAATAAAAAATTGTTTGGCCTCGGCTTGGTCCTTTGGCGCTATTAGTTATCGATTGCTGCATAATTTACCCGTACATAACATACAATTTGCCATTGTAATTCAACAAATGGTGAATGCCTCGAAATCGGGAATTGGATTTTCC
>JBJOFM010000194.1:0-7802 GCA_046048755.1 Bacteroidota bacterium
TCCTTTGGGTAACATTTGCTGAATTTCAGCAATCTTAATTTTAACGTTTTTAATAACTTCACTGGAATTACCCCCTTTCACCATCATTACAACTGCACCTGCTACTTCCCCTTGGTCGTTATAACACAAAGCACCATACCGTGTAGCTTTACCTTCCTGAACAGTAGCAATATCCTTAACGGTGATAATTTGGGAACCAGAAAAACGTTTTATAACGATATTTTCTATTTCAGGTATGGACTTCAACAACCCTTCGGTTCGAATGAACAATGCTTGCATACCTTTTTCGATATAGGTACCACCGGCATTATTGTTTTCTTGTTGTAACGCCGTAAAAACATCATTCAAACCAATATGCAACTGCCGCATTTTATCAGGATTTAATGCAACCTCATATTGCTTTTGGAAACCACCATAACTTGAAACATCTGCTACACCTTGAACACCCCGCAGTTGTCTTCGTACCACAAAATCCTGCAAAGTCCGTAGCTCCGTGGGAGAATATCGAACCTCATACCCCGGTGCAGGTCGTAAAACATACTGATAAATCTCTCCCAAACCTGTAGTTATTGGAGCCATGCTGGGCACTGCCAATCCCGGAGGTAGCTGTTGTTGAACTACAACCAACCGCTCGGAAACTTGTTGTCGAGCCCAATAAACATCCACATCTTCATCGAACACCAAGGTTACAATCGACAAACCGAAACGAGAAAAACTGCGCATACTGTGCAACCCTCCAATGTTTCTCGTCCCTTGTTCGATGGGTACGGTTATTAATCGTTCTACATCCGGTGCACCCAACGACGGAACCACCGTAATTACCTGAACTTGGTTGTCTGTAATATCGGGCACCGCATCAATGGGGAGTTTCGTCAACTGCCAAACACCCCCAATGATTAGTGCTAATACACCAAAAGCAATTATTAACTTATTCGTTACACTGTAAGAAATTATTTTTTTTAACATGATTTTTTGTGATTTTTTCGAGAAGACTCACCACTTCCATTAAATGTTCATTAGAATTTTTTAAACCAAAGAAATCCTAGATTTGGAATTTCTTGAATTAACAACCAACGATTTAGATTCTACATCCTAACCATCTTAGGGTTCATGTTAGGATATTAACGAGACTCTATATTGCACATTGAGCGATATCAAAATACAACATTCGGAACTCTTAACGTTAATGAAACTTTCCGTGGCAGTTATCGAGGCATTATCCCAACTTGGGAGGTTGCCAAATATCGCTGCAAACACCGGTCAACCCCTCAAAATTGGGGGTAATAGGAGAATCAAATTCTTGAAAAAACCCGATATCCTGAATCAATGAGCAAGATGAAGCTCCCATGGTTAAATTGGGCAACAACGATATTGCATCTAACGTTAGAAAGGGTAATTGATGATCCGTTTGTGGGTGACCATCCTTTTCGTGCATTTCAGATCCATAATGGATGTATAAAAACTCCACAACCCCTAAATCCGACTTTTTCTCTTTGTGTTCGATATAATGATGCATCAACTTGCCAAGCCCTAAAAAGCCCTTGACGGGGGTTAGTGCAAAAACACAAATCCAAAGAAAAATCCGATGCTTCAACGTAATACAAATATACAAAAAACCTCAGGGTAAACTAAAAACAAAGGCGAGCCGGGAAGACTCGCCTTTGTTTTGCTGTACCAATTTTTTGGGGGAGGACCACACATGTTAATCTTGTTTAGGACGGCACATGTTAATCTAAATTAGGACCACATATAAATCCCTTGGGAAATTAAAATGGTACCTATTGAAATTTCATCATTGGCATTTCACATTTTGCCAAGGTCCTAAATTCTCTACATTGGAATATCCAGAAGACTCCAACATCTCTTTGGCCTTTCCGGCTCTTCCACCGCTTCTGCAAACCAAAACCACTTTTCCGTATCCTTTTAATTCGGCCATACGCTGTTCAAATTCTTGCAGAGGAATATTAATTGTGCAATCGGCATGACCATCGCCATTCCATTCTTCCACAGTTCTAACATCCACTATAATGGTTTTTCCAGCAACTGCAGGTTTCTGTTCCGTTGCGGATTCGGATGCATTTGCATTCGCAGCATTTCCGGTTTCTGTATTTCCACTTGCACTAACTGCTGAATTTACATCATCGGACTTTTTACTCACGGTGGATGACCCACAACCAGCCATGGCAACACCTGCAAGACCTATAGCCAATAGCAGGCTCCCAATTTTATTTAATTTCTTCATATTGTATTGTTTTTGTTTCTTGTTCGGTTTTGTCGATATCCGTTGCGCAATTCCCTACTCCGCAGCACCCCGTGGTAAATAAGGCCATGGATGTAAAGAAAACAGCCATCGAAATCATCAAACCGTCATGATTCAATATCGATTGCCACAAAATTAACAAACCAATCAACAATCTCACTATACGAGCGAAATTCCAGTGATGGGTTAACGTATACCACAAATTCTGCATACAAACTACCTTACATCAATTGGATTTGCATATCCCCCAAACCACCGCCATTAATTACCGTCTCTAATCCCATTTGCTGCAAGATTCCAGCCGCCATTCCACTTCTGCTGCCGCTTCTGCAATACACAATTACTGGCTGGTGCATTGCTTTAATATCGGATACTCTATTGGGAATCTCATCCAATGGAATATTCAAGGCTCCTTCTACGTGACCATCGGAATATTCCCAACTCTGTCTTACATCAATTACTGTTGCGCCTTGTTCTTTTACTAACGATTTTATTGTACTCATGATTGTATTATTTTATGATACAAAACAACCACAGAACTTCCAGCAGAAAAGTAACTTGTGTCACCTAGCAAAAAAAATGGGCTGAATAATAAATTCAACCCATTTTCGTATTCTATCTCCATCTATCCCCAAACAATGAAGCGCCGATTTTCCAAAAAGAAACACCACAACGCTCAAAGAAATGAGAATTAGTGTGGGAGTTTATCACTAAACTTTCCGTACACCCAAGTTCCAAAAACAGCACTTAAAAAGGTAATCATCACCACGGTAAATCCTGCTCCAATTTGAGCAAATAATGGACCTGGACACGCCCCCGTTAAGGCCCATCCCAATCCAAACATCAAACCGCCGTAAATCTGTCCTTTATCAAATTTCTTATCGTGAACCTCAATCAGCTCTCCGTCTATCGATTTGATTTTCTTTCGTTTAATAATTTGCAAAGACAACATCCCCACGGCGATAGCAGTTCCAATCACACCGTACATGTGGAAAGAATCCAATCGGAACATTTCCTGAATTCTAAACCAACTCACAATCTCGGCCTTCACAAAAACGATCCCAAACAATATACCCACCAAGGCATATTTAATATTGGAATACCAGGGTTTCGTAATTTCCGATTGGTTTACACAAGCGGTACCCGTTTGCTCTAAGTTTTCTGTATGCTTACTCATTCTATTTTCTCCTTATAAATTTAATAAAAACGGCAATCCAAACCAGGTCATCAAGAATCCACCTACCATGAAACAACAGGTTGCAATCACCGATGGCCATTGTAAGTTACTAATACCCATGATCGCATGGCCCGAAGTACAGCCACCCGCGTATCGGGTTCCAAAACCTACTAAGAATCCACCCAAAACCATAAATACGAGTCCGCGTAATGTTGCCAAACTCTCCCAGGAAAACAGATCTTCAGGCATCAATCCTCCAAAATCTTTTATTCCCAGTGCAAATAATTGATCGTGCGTTTTTTCGGCCACCACCACATCGTTGGGATTGGTTAAGAATGTAGCCGCAACAAATCCTCCAATTAAAACACCCCCTACAAAGAACAAATTCCAAGATTCGCGCTTCCAATCGTATTGAAAAAACGGAATCTTTGCCGGAATGCATGCCGCGCAGATATGTCGAAGTGAACTGGAAATCCCAAACGACTTATTCCCCAACAACAACAACGTTGGAACTGTTAGTCCGATGAGAATCCCCGCCACATACCAGGGCCAGGGTTGCGAAATAAATTCTATCATAGTTTACGATTTTACTAGTTTACTCTGACAAACGAAATCTGTTTTAGGCGCCGATGTTTTAGCAATTGCACCGAAACCACCTTCAACCTCTTTGAAATTGTGTATTCCGCGGGCTTTTAAAATAGAAGCTGCGATCATACTGCGGTATCCACCTGCACAGTGCATATAAAATTCGCCATCATTTCCTACGCCAGCGAACCAGTCGTTGATAAAATCCAACGGCTTGTTGTAGGCATCTTCTACGTGTTCGGCGCGGTACTCGCTTTCTTTTCTTACATCCACCACTATGGAAGTTCCAATATTCACTTCAGATGCAAAGGTCTCCGCCGAAATTCTGTTTACGGTATCAACCTCTTTTCCAGCTGCGGTCCATCCAGCAAATCCACCTTGCAAATGACCCATCAAATTATCAAACCCTACTCTACTCAATCGCGTTACCACTTCTTCTTCTCTACCTTCAGCGGTAATTAATAAAATGGGAGTTTTCACATCGCCAATTACCGAGCCCACCCAAGGAGCAAATTGACCATCAATTCCGATGTTAATGCTTCGTGGAATATGACCTTTCGCAAAATCAGCGGCAGAACGAGTATCCAACATAACCGCTTCGGTTGACTCAACAGCCACCTCAAATTCTTCAGCAGTTAGAGCACGCATTCCGTTATTCAATACATCGTCAAACGAGCTATACCCTTTTTTATTCATCGCCACATTCATGGGAAAATAAGCAGGTGGTGGCAACAAACCATCCAATACAGCCTCTATAAATGCTTCTTTGCTAGGTTGGTTCAACGCATAATTCATCTCTTTTTGGTGCCCCAATGAATCCATGGTTTCTTTCATCATGTTTTTACCGCAAGCCGAGCCGGCGCCATGAGCTGGATAAACCATTACTTCGTTTGGCAACGGCATGATTTTATTCATCAAGGAATCATACAACATACCCGCCAGCTGCTCTTGGGTCATATCGGCTGCTTTTTGCGCTAAATCGGGTCTGCCCACATCGCCCAAAAACAAGGTATCACCACTGAACAAACTGTGTGGATTACCCTGTTCGTCTAACAATAAAAAGCAAGTACTTTCCATGGTATGACCTGGAGTATGCAATACCTTCAAGGTAATATTTCCAACTTTAAACTCCTGATTATCTTCGGCGATTAAACACTCAAAATCGGGTTTTGCCGTGGGTCCATAAACGATGGGAGCCCCTGTTTTCTTGCTTAAATCTAAATGTCCACTCACAAAATCAGCATGAAAATGGGTTTCAAAGATATATTTCAACGTCACCCCGTCTTTGGCCAATCGATCCAAATACGGCTGCACTTCACGCAAGGGATCGATGATTATCGCTTCTCCTTGGCTGTGAATGTAATAAGCGCCTTGCGCTAAACATCCCGTGTAAATTTGTTCTATATTCATATTATTATTTTTTTGCTATTGCTTTTTTTGCGTCTTTGATAGGTTTAAATGGTCCAAATTTGTGCTGTTCCTCGGAAAATGGATCAGCAAACGGCCCAAAGGGATGATCAAATGTTTTTTCTTCAATTTTCGGCCAATCTTTACTCAAATCTTTGGCAGGTCTTGGCATGTTGTTTACATAGGCCGCGATATCCCAAGCTTCTTCGTCCGTTAATTGTGGCTGCAAATAGGTTGCCCCCTGAGGCATATTGGCTTTGATATATCCTGCAAAACGCGACAACCGATACAATCCAGCACCGTGGTTATAGCTGTTTTTACCCCATAATGGCGGGTATGTGTAGGATTTCCCATCAGCGGCTAACACACCAGCTCCATCGGATTGATGACAACTTACGCATTTGGTTTCGTACAATTTTTTACCTTTTTCAGGACTTGCTGCTCTATCCAAAAATGCCAATTCGTAAATGCCCGTACCTTTGGGCTTCTCGCCTTTTTTCACATTGCTTCCTACAAAGTTTATGTAGGCAACAATTGCCTCCATCTCTTTGCTTCCCTTCACCGGCGCAGTGCCATTCAACGAACGTTCAAAACAATCTGCTACCCGCTTGTAAATATCCTCCATACTTCCACTTCTACCGCGATATTTCGGATACGTAGATGCTACGGCAGCATAATTGTTCCCCCAAGGCTGAGTACCGGCGTTTAAATGGCAATTTTGGCAATTCATCCCGTTGGTTAGCTTAGCCACACTTCCTTTTGGACCCAAATACAACGATGTCTTCGCAATGAGTTCTTTACCGTATTTAATTAATTCGGCATTGGGCAATTTATTTAATTCTTCGTCCGACGGGGATGTCCACATACCTTCTGATTTATCCAAAGCCGGCAATCCTATAGTGCCGTCACCCTCGGTTAATAACAACGCCGCAGAATCTACAGTCGCTGGATTTGAATTGGTACCATTTCCTCCAACCAATATCCAAATCCCCATACTTAAAACTGTAATTAACAATATGCCAATTAGAATCATCAACGAGTTTATGGACCGAACCAATCGTTCAACGTTTTGCATAATACTGTTTCCTCAAAATTAATGTCCGCCTGCCGCTCCTCCAAATACTCCCAACGTATCCAAAATCATGTAAATCCCCAACAATAACACCATCCAACCAAAGGCCGGCTTCAACTTACTGCCAGGAATCTTTTTACTCAACTGACTTCCAACAAGAATACCCACCACCGCAATCGACGAAAAGATTAATAAAAACTGCCAATCGATGGTATTTCCCGCTTTTAAATCGCCCCCGAAAAATCCAATTAATGATTTACTAGCAATGATAATTAACGATGTACCCACCGCCTGTTTCATGGAAAGTTTGGCCATCAATACCAGCACCGGGATAATTAAAAAACCACCCCCGGCACCCACCAAACCCGTAACAAACCCCACCAACAATCCTTCTCCTAAAATCAACGGATAATTGAAATTGGCATCGCCAGCACTGTCTATATTCTCCGATGTTTTTGAAGGTTTGATCATGGAATACGATGCCGCCACCATCAAAATAGCAAACAGAATTAACACTGCCACCGCTTTAGTAAATTCAAACCCACCTACCGTAAACAACAAATCGGGAATGTTTGGCATCACATATTTCCGTGTCAACAAAACGGTTACTATACTCGGCGCACCAAACACCAACGCCGTTCTCCAATGCACATTGCCCATTCTTATATGACTAACCGAACCCACCAAACTGGTTAACCCCACCACAAACAACGAATAGGCCGTAGACAACACCGATGGAATGGCAAATAATTTTACCAAAATTGGAACCGTTAAAATAGAACCTCCGCCACCAATCAGCCCCAAAGACAGCCCCATCAACAAGGCACCTACATAACCAAAAATCGTTAGCCAAGTAAGGCCGGAATCGCCCACGGATGTAGAAACCTGAGCGGCAATCTCTGTAGTATTTGAATCAGAAACTAAGGTAGTAACTGTATCCATCGGAACAGCCGTTTGTAGCAGTTGTAAAACGAACAAAGATGTATGCATTTAAATTATTTTATTAACTATAGAAACTTCAAAATTGTACTAAATGCGTTTAGCCTTCAGTGACTTATATCACACTTGAAAATATATTCCATTATTGCTTTAACGGAAATCGTAATCATACCCTTCCAATTGTGATAGCAACGTGATGGGCTTATCGGTACAAGTAATTCTGCCTTCTATCTTGGGTGAAACCGGGGAATTTACTTGTAAATAATCTTTCATGATTTGGTGCAAGGTTACATTTAGTTTTTGCGGATTTTGCACTTTTTCCAATCGGCACAACGTATCAACTGGATCTCCTTCTCTTTCGC
>JBJOFM010000195.1:0-2650 GCA_046048755.1 Bacteroidota bacterium
GTAGTACATCGGATTCATCGCCTTGAAAGTAGGGCCAATTATGTTGATTGGCTAGGTTAACAAGCGATTGATTTTCGCTGTTTTCTGAAGTTATTAAGTAAGGGGTATGACCGCTATCTTCAATTTGTTGGAAGATCCGCTCAATTAAAGTTTGTCCGTTTGGAAGTGTTTTTAAAATTTTACCGGGCAAGCGGGTAGATCCCATTCGCGCTTGAACGAAAGCAATCATAAAGTAATTCAAAGATACTATTCAATTGACTTTCTTTTGTTGTTTTTGGGATGAAGTTGTTAATTTGCGCTATCAAAATCATGTTGAATCTAATTTTATTCGGTCCTCCAGGTGCAGGAAAAGGTACTCAAAGTGAGAAGTTAATTGCTAAATACAATCTATCTCATATTTCTACCGGCGATTTGTTGCGTGCGGAGCGTGCAGCAGGTACCGAATTAGGTAATTTAGCAAATGATTTTATCTCTAAAGGAGAATTGGTACCCGATACGGTGGTGATTGGAATGGTAAAGAACTTCATGGTGAGCCACAGCGAAGCGGCTGGTTTTATTTTCGATGGATTTCCAAGAACTATACCTCAGGCAGAGGCATTGGATTTGATGTTGCAAGATTTTGAGGCTTCCATTTCGATTGTTTTAGGCCTAGAGGTTCAGGAAGATGAGTTGGTGAAACGTTTGTTGCTTAGAGGTCAAAGCAGCGGTCGAGTGGATGATCAAGACGAAAACACTATCCGAAATAGATTTCAAGAATACCAGAATAAAACCTTGCCATTGGCAGGATTTTATGGCGGCCAAAACAAGTACGTGGGGGTGCAAGGGATTGGGGAAATCGATGCGATATTCAATTCTTTGTGTAAGGAAATCGATGCGGTTTTATCTTAACCGTTTGTGATACAATCTCCTTCATTCAGTGATGAAATTAACCAGCGCAAACAGCGTTGGAAGTGGTTGTTTTTAGATCTGGATAATACCTTATGGGACTTTGATGCGAATGCAGAGGAGGCTTTAAAAGAATTATACCGCAGGCATTCGTTGCACCTGCATTCCAATTACCAAGTGGAAGCTTTTGTGCGATTGTACCAGGATGTTAATGCTGCGTATTGGAGACAGTATGAACGTGGGGAAGTAGATAAAGAAACCTTGCGAACCGCGCGTTTTACAGATACATTTAATCAAATGGGCATTCCCGCGGCAATTCAACCTGCCCATGTTTGGCAGGAGTATTTGGATATTTGTCCGGTAATGACCATCACGATGCCCGGAGCTCTATCGGCCTTGGAACGATTATCTCAAAAATATAAAATTGCCTTGCTAACCAATGGTTTTGAAGCAACTCAAAATTTGAAAATTCAATCCAATGGATTTGGCCCTTTTGTAACGTTTATGCAATCTTCAGAGCGGTTGGGTATCGCGAAACCCTCGATTGATTTTTTCAACGAGGCATTAAAAACCGCGGGAATTTCTGCCGATGAAGCTATGTATATGGGTGATAATTGGTTAACCGATGTGGAAGGGGGATGCTCAGCGGGATTGGCAACATTTTGGTACCAAACAGAGCAAATGCGGGAATTGCCATTAATTAATGAGCAGTTCTCTGATTTTATGCCGGAATTCGATGACTTTTGGTCTTGGGATTACGATAAAAAAGCGGAAATCAGTCGTTCACAGCCGAATTATTTTGGTAGAATTCACGATTGGACAGGCTTTGCTTCTTGGTTGCTGGCTTGATAGCCTCAAAAAAAATCGGTATTTTTGTGTAATTATGATTAAGCAAGTTTTATCCTTGGTTGCCATTGCATTGGTGTTTGCCCACGCAGGAGCGCAAGATTTGACATTTGGAAAAGGGAAAACGCATGAATTTACTATAACTCCAGCGGGCCCAGACGATTGTCCCATATATCTTACGAATAACTCGGGTAAACCAATGGTAATAGCCTACGAAAAGGTTTCGGCCGATTACAATCCCGGATGGATTGTTTCTTTTTGCGATAATCAAAATTGTTATAGTGAATTTGTTGCCGGGGATACGTTTACCACTGTTGCGGCAAATGAAACGGTAAATATAAAAATTTCGATTATGTCGATGGGTAAAGCGGATACTGCGGAGGTAAAATACGCTGTTTGGAATAAGTATGCAAGTTCTATCGTAAAGGATACGTTGGCTTGGACCATTTATATGCCTCAATCTGCATCGGCTAAAGAATATATGGTAAGTTTGGCCGCTGCTTATCCAAATCCTACTTCGGATTACGTGATTTTACCGGCAGGTGCGAAAAACATTGCCCTTGTTGATGCAAAAGGTAGTGAAATAAAACGTATCGAATTGGCGAATAGCCGATTGGATTTGTCTTCGTTCCCTGTAGGTGTTTATACGCTGAAATTTGAAGTTGGTGGTCAGCAGACATTTCAAAATATAATTCGTAAATAATTTATATTTATGCTGGCGGGAGTGCAGTGGTTTGGATGGCTCCTGTCTTTGTTGGCCGCTTTGCTGCTAACAGGGTTTCAGTATTTATGGGTTTTCAAAGCGCAACGCAACGGTGTATTGTCCGAGTCGCGTTGGTATTTTCCTGTAGTTTTTAGGTTTTTAGCATGGCTAACCTTGTTTTTATTGTTGCAAGGTCCGTGGATCAAGATGCAACGA
>JBJOFM010000196.1:0-8440 GCA_046048755.1 Bacteroidota bacterium
AAATTGTACACTTACAAAGGGAATTACAGCTATTTTGTTGAAAACAAGGCTCATAGAGAAATGGTAGCCGCCAGTGAATTGGAAAAAGATAAAAATCTTTATCGAAGAGAATTGGAATGGGTGCGAAGAATGCCGAAAGCCCGAACTACGAAGAGTAAAAGTAGGGTTGAAGCTTTCGATGATTTAGAATCGAAAGTAAGGTCGGTAACCACCAAAAAAGAGGTGAATATAAAAATGCGAATGGAACGCATGGGTGCTAAAATTTTGGAAATGCATCATTTGAAAAAGTCGTTTGGCGACTTGCTCTTGGTGGACGATTTTAGTTATGTGTTTAAGCGCGGAGAAAAGGTAGGTATTGTAGGGAAGAACGGTATAGGAAAGTCTACGTTCTTGAACATGATTATGGGCTTGGAGAAGCAGGACGAGGGTAAAATTGTACATGGAGATACCATGATTTTTGGATATTATAGCCAGAAGGGAATGCGTTTGGAGGAGGGAAAAAAGGTGATTGATGTGGTGCGTGATGTAGCTGATTATATCATGATGGAGGGTGGATTAAAACTTACTGCATCTCAATTGTTGTTGCAGTTTGGCTTTCATTACGATAAGCAATGGGACTATGTTGTGAAATTAAGCGGTGGTGAGCGGAGACGTTTGTATCTATTAACGATTTTAATGAAGGCGCCCAATTTTTTAATTTTAGATGAACCAACTAATGATTTAGATATTGAGACGCTGGGTGTATTGGAAGATTTTTTAATGGGATACGGTGGTTGTTTATTGATTGTGAGTCACGATCGATATTTTATGGATAAAGTTGTGGATCACTGCTTCATTTTTGAGGGTAATGGAATAATACGAGATTTTCCAGGAAACTACAGCGATTACAGAGAATGGCAAGAATTGGAGGAAGCAAGACAGGTACAGGCTGTTACAGGAAATGGGCGAGTTGAATCAAATGAAATATCGAATAATAATAATTCGGGGATTTCAACATCGGAGGTAGTTAACAATATTTCAAAAGCCGATGTGAATTCAGCGTCTATCGTAAAACGTAAATTATCGTTTAAAGAGAAATTTGAGTTTGAGCAATTAGAGAAAGAAATTGCTGATTTAGAAGAGGAAAAGGTAGTACTTTCGGAGGAGTTGCAGAAGTTGGTTTCGGATTATGAACGTATTTCGGCGATTGGCGATAGACTACAAACAATAAGTGCTTTATTGGATGAAAAAGGAATGCGTTGGTTGGAGTTGGCGGAATTGATGGAATAAGTTTGTGGTACTTATTTAATCACTCTATTGTAAATAGATTCGTATTGGATTAAAATCTCTTGCAGATCAAAGCTGTGGGCTTGTTTCAAGGCGTTTTTTCTAAATTGCTCGTGTAAGTCTTTATTTTTAAGAAGATCTATGGAGAATTGTGCCATACTTTCAACATCTCCTACATCGGCTAGAAAACCGGTTTTGCCATGGATATTTACTTCTGGGATACCTCCGGCATTGGAACTTACTACGGGTACCTCACATGCCATGGCTTCTAATGCAGCTAGACCAAAACTCTCAGACTCGGAGGGAAGAAGGAATAAATCGCCGATCGATAGAATTTCCTCAATTGCCTCTTGTTTTCCTAGAAATGTAACCCATTGACATACATTTAACTCACGGCAAGTTTTTTCAATGTTGGAGCGTTCGGGGCCATCACCAATAAGAACTAATTTGGAGGGTACTTCTTTTTGGATTTGTTGAAACACTCGAATAACATCTTCAATTCGTTTAACTTTTCTGAAGTTAGAAGTATGTATGATGATTTTTTCATCGTTGGGTGCGATCATTTGTTTGAAATGTTCGCGAGGTTTTTTATTGAATCGATTAAAATCAATAAAATTTGGTATTACGTCAATTTCTTTTCGAATATGAAAGTGTTTTATCGTGTCTTCTTTGAGGTTTTGCGATACTGCGGTTACGGCGTCTGAGTTATTTATACTCCAACTTACGACGGGTTCGTAGGTGATTTCTCGGCCAACCAATGTTATATCTGTTCCGTGTAAAGTAGTCACAACCGGTATATGGATATTCATTTCGGCTAAAATCTGTTTTGCCATAAGGGCTGCAGAAGCGTGTGGAATGGCGTAATGAACATGTAAAACATCCAATTTGGCTGATTTCACGATGTCAACCATTTTACCCGCTAGAGCGGTTTCGTAGGGGGTGTGCTCAAATAAAGGATACTTAGCGATGAATACTTCGTGGTAATAAATATTTTCGGTAAATGTATCAAGTCGAGCCGGTTGATTGTAGCTAATGAAATGAATTTCATGATTTTTAGTGGCTAACGCTTTGCCGAGTTCTGTGGCCAACACTCCACTACCTCCAAAGGTTGGATAGCATACAATTCCGATTCGCATGATTAAGTAACAAAGTTCCTGAAAAAATGTAGGTTTGCGGTAATAATAATATTAAATGTTAGAGGAAGTTTTTAGTCACGAGTATTTTATGGGGAAAGCGTTGGATTTGGCCATTCAAGCTTCCGAAGAGGGAGAGGTTCCCATTGGGGCTGTAGTAGTTCATAATAATAAGATTATTGGGAAAGGGTATAATCAAACGGAACGACTAAAAGATGTAACTGCACATGCCGAGATGTTGGCCATCACTGCTGCCAGTGATTACTTAAATTCAAAGTATTTGGATGAGTGTACGTTGTATGTTACCATTGAGCCTTGTACGATGTGTGCTGGGGCTATTCAATGGGCTCGATTAGGAACCGTAGTATGGGGAGCAAATGAACCCAAATTTGGATTTAATAAAACGAGTTCCGGTTTATTGGGAAAAACGGAGTTGAAGTCGGGGGTGTTGGAAGAGGCCTGTGCTGAAATAATGCGAACTTTTTTCAAAGCCAGAAGGAAGTGAGCAAGATGGAACGTGTAGAGTATGGAATAAATGAAAACGAATCGGTTAAGAATTAAGTGATTGATAAATAATTAGTTAATAAGTAAATGCAACCGATAACAAGTAGAGGCGTTAAAACATCATTTAGTTACTGTTTTCTTTCGAAACAACCTAAATCCGGGGTTGGTTTCCTAGAATTACCTAAAATATCAACGGGAACCGGTTTTTTATACAATATGCCTTTGCTGTAGGCCGGCGATAAAGTGTCAAGGGCATATTCGCCTTGATTGGCTTGTTTGAATTTTGGTGTTTGATTGAAGATATTTCCCAACCCCAAAATGGATTGTGGATTTTGAGAGCGAATAATATTGTTATTTATTTCTAAGGTAAAATCTGCTTTGGTGGTTTGATCAAACTGAATTTCTTCTTTGTTATAACCATAGATTATAGAATTGTATACCGCGAGGTTTAGGTTCTCAAAGCCGATCAAATTTCCTAATCCATCTCTTTGGGTGTTTGTAAATCCAAAACTACCATTTTGTCTGCCTGTAAATCCTGAATATTCCGCGAATGTGCAATGATTAAATGAATAGTTGCCCCCTAAAAATCCAAGGAAAGTGTAACTTCCGGCATCGGCAAATAAACAATTAGTAGCTTCAATTGCCCCCGTGATTCCCAATAAGCAAATTTGTCCGCAATACTGGATACGCGTATTTTCAAGTATTACTACCGGATTGCTTGGTACAGTAAAAGAATCTACACGCACCCCCACGGATGCGTTAGTAATATCGGCGTATAGAATCTTATTATTACTACTTCCTTTTAAAAAGTGAATGCCGGTCCATTGATTTGGTAGGATACTGGGTATGAATGTTGGTTTATCACCTCGAATGGTTACCCGTTGGTCCGATGTCCCTTCTATCGAAAGGGTGCCGGCAATATACATGGGCGTGTAGGCGGATGCGTATATCTGAACTCCTGGTTTAATGGTTAATTTAGACCCATTGGCAACGTACATGGTATCGATAATGACGTAGGGCTTGGAGTTATCGTCCCAAGTAGTATTGGCAGTAATAATGGGTCTACGCATGTAATGGGCATCCCACCCATAGGCAGCTAATAATAGTTTGCTATTCGCACCATTCACTGTTGCAATTAAGGAATCTAAAACCAGGATAGGTAGCGTTTGATTATTTGCAGTTAGCTTGCATTGAATAAATACAAATAATGAATCTCCCGGAAGAATTTCGATATCCGATAATTGGGTGCCTGAAAAGCCGTTTACATTGATTCTGAATGGAGAATTACTGCCTCCGCGTAAGTCGAAATTTGCTTTAACCGGCAGTTTCTCTTTGTTTTTTATGGTAGTAATTCGAGTTACGCTAATTGGATACTGAGAATTTGGGTCACGGGTAAAAACAGTAT
The DNA here is from genome assembly GCA_046048755.1 of Bacteroidota bacterium. Lineage (GTDB taxonomy): Bacteria > Bacteroidota > Bacteroidia > NS11-12g > UBA955 > JAGKXC01. The sequence goes on from JBJOFM010000196.1 coordinate 4,309, forward strand.
CAAACCAAATAGTATCGGCGCCAAAGGTTAATTCGGTAGGTTTAGCAAAAAATCGTTCTTTAACGCAGCCGCTTACAGTTGATATTAATAACAATAGCAACAGCGATTGTATGAAGGTTTTTGATTTCAAGTTATTCAAAAATATCTTCATTGTGGTAAATACTGAGGTAGGAATGGTAGCGAGCCGGATGAATATTTTCAGATTCTACACTATCCAAAACGGCGCACCCTGGTTCGTGAATATGCGTGCAATTATTGAATTTACAATCGTTTAATTTTGATCGAAATTCAGGAAAATATTGAGCGATTTCGTGTTGTTCCATGTCTACTACGCCAAAATCTCTGATACCTGGGGTATCAATAATTTCGGTATTATTGGGTAAACGAAACATTTCGGCAAATGTTGTGGTATGTTTACCTTTTTCATGGGTTTTGGAGATGCTACCTACGCGCGCATTGGCCTCAGGAAACAGTTTATTAAGAAGTGTAGATTTTCCTACTCCAGAATGACCGGCCAATAATATTCGTTTTCCAATTAACAAATTTCGAAGCGGGTCTAATCCTAGATTTTGTGCTACGGAACCAAAATATAAATGAACATTAGCATTTTTATATATGCTTTTTATTTCTGCCGTTATATCCAACTGTTGTTGTTCGGATAGTAAGTCCATTTTGTTGAAAAACACCCAAGTAGGGATATGAAATGCTTCGCCACACAATAAAAATCTATCGATAAACCCCAGTGAAGTGCGCGGTGAAACCAGGGAAGCCACCAATACGGCAGCATCTAAATTGGCCGCCAATATCTGTCGTTTAGAACTTAATTTATTTGATTTTCGAATGATATAATTTTTCCTTGGACTAATATCGATAATGGTAGCGGTGTCGGCATAATTAAAATCTTCTTTCATTAAAACCTCATCTCCCACTGCCACGGGGTTGGAAGTGTCGGTATCGGTAAGTCGTAATTTCCCTCGAGTACGAGCGTTCCATTGCCGGCCTTCGGTATCTGTAACTTGATACCAGCTGCCGGTGGACTTGGTTACCGTACCTTTCATAAGCTCGGTTTAGAAGATGGCTTCACAGATTTTTTTTGTTTGGGTACTTTTACCCATGGTATAGAAATGCAATACCGGTGCTCCTTTTTCAATAAGTTCTTTGCATTGCTGAATAGCCCATTGAGTTCCGATGTTGGCAATGTCTTTATCGTCTTTACAATTTTCAATTTCTTGAGTTAATTCAACAGGTATATCGATATGGAAAATCTTTGGCAATGTATACACTTGTTTGCGGGTAGTAATGGGTTTAATTCCCGGAATAATGGGAATGTTGATACCCATGGATCTGCATTTGTCTACAAAATCGAAATATTCTTGATTATTAAAGAACATTTGGGTGACTAAAAATTCAGCACCTGCTTCCACTTTTCTTTTGAGGTATTTCATGTCCGATTCGATGTTTGGAGCATCGGCATGTTTTTCGGGGTAGCAAGCCGCGCCAATGCAGAAATTTGATTCTGCTGAATTGGTAATTTCTTCATCCAAATAAATACCTGCGTTCATGTTTTTTATTTGGTGAATTAGGTCTAGTGCGTTTTTGTTTCCCCCTTTTTCCGGTTCGAAATGTGTATCTCCTTTTCTGGCATCGCCGCGTAATGCTAAGATGTTGTCTATTCCCAAGAAATTCAATTCGATCAGGGCGTTTTCGGTATCTTCCTTAGTGAACCCTCCGCAAATCAAATGGGGTACAGCATCTACTTTGTAATGGTTTTGCAATGCAGCACAGATGGCTACTGTACCTGGTCTTTTTCGCGTTGATATTCGATCATAACTACCGTCTTGACGTTTTTTTAATACGTAATCTTCTCGATGATAGGTAACATCGATAAATGAGGGATTGAATTCCATGAGAGGATCAATTCCTTCAAATAGACTTTTAATACCTGCCCCTTTTAGGGGTGGTAATATTTCGAACGAGAAAAGGGTTTTATTAGCGCTTTTAATATGGTCAACAATTTTCATTAGGGCAAGGTTGAAGTATTATAGTTGGATTGGTAAACTTAGTGTTTGATTGTTTCGTTGAATTTCAACGTTGATGGCGGTACCGGGTTCTAATTTCCCCAAAGCATTCATATAATCTTCAATGGAATTGATAGAGAATGTTCCTACTTTGGTAATCACATCTCCCTTTTGCAGGCCTGCTTTTTGCGCAGGTTTTCCGTCGCTTGCCCCATCGATACGCATGCCTTTTCCAGACCAAGTATAATCGGGCATTACTCCCAAAGACACTTTAAATTTCATTCTCCCGGCTGTTTGATCCTTGGTTTTGGTGAAGGGTAATTTTTTTACTTTGTTATTTACGGCAATAAATTGCTGAATGGCATCCAAAGAAACTTTCATACCTGAATAGTTGATTTTTTCTTCATCGTCCGAGGGTTTGTGGTAATCATCATGCTGTCCGGTAAAGAAATGTACTACGGGAATATTTTCTAAGTAGAAAGAGGCGTGGTCAGAGGGTCCATTGCCACTTTCTGTGGTGGTGATTCTAATTTTAGTTGTGTCCAGTTTTAGCGATTTTACTGTTTTTGGGAATTGTGGAGAGGTGCCAATACCATTAATTGCAAGTACGCGTTTGGTAGAATCCAGCCTACCCAACATATCAATATTTAGGACATAATTCACTTGGGCTAGTTTGGGATTAGGGGCAGTTTCTTTGCTTGAAAACTTGGTAGAGTCTACCTTGCCAGAGAGGAATATTGGGGCATGATTAACAAAATATTTAGATCCTAAAAGTCCCATTTCTTCGCCACTAAAGGCGATAAATAAGTAGTTGAATTTCTTGAATTTTTTACCTTTAAGTGTTCTGGCAAGTTCTAGCATGGCGGCAACACCCGAAGCATTGTCATCGGCTCCATTATGGATAGCCTTGGGACCGGTATACCTGCTATTATCGTACTCGTTAAAACCAATATGATCGTGGTGTGCACAAATGATAATGGTATGTTTTTTATGGTTATTGCGAAATCCCATTACATTCACTGCATTTACCGTAGGAGAAGCAACTCTAGAAACCATCATAAGTTGCATTCTGGGTGGCAAAGGTTTATCTGTTTTGTAATAGTAGATAGGGATGGATAAGGGTTTGTCGGTCCGATTTAGTTTTCCTGTCGGTATATTTTTTAAGTTAATATTAAATCCATTGATAAATACGATGCCTCTTGCATTTCTGCTTAAAGCGTGGTTGATTTTGGTTTGAATATCGGCCACATCTTTTAACGGATTATTCGGTTCACTGGCTTCGTTCATGTACCCTAATCGCATAACACAAATTTTACCCGATAAATCAGGGTAATCGGCAAAGTCGTTTCTTCCGGAAGCCTCATGGATTAATCCATATCCACAATCCACAAAATCAGCGGTAACTGACTCGTTGGATGCTGATTGAGGCAAGGGGTAAAATTCTTCGAAAACTTTAAATTGCACCATGGAGCCTGCGTTAATTCCGGGCATATCGGGCCCTCCAACAATTCCAAATTTGGTTTTATTGGTTGTGATTCGTAATCGAACAAACGGAAAAGAGTGTTGGAACGATGCATTAGTATTTTCTTCAAGTTGCACGGGTTGAAGTCCGGCTGCTTTGAATTCTTTTTCAATATAATCGGCGCTGATTTTTTCACCGGCAGAACCTGTAAGTCGGCCTTCTAAAGCATCGGCAGCTAAAAATTGAATATGTTGTTTTAATTTGATTTCGCTAATCTCCTTTTTGGGTAGTTTTTGACCATAGGAGTGTGCGATCGACAAAAATGTTAATGCACTAAAAATCAATTGTTTATTCATGATTGATAAATTTCGATAAGGGTTTTAATGAAAATAGTAGCAGAAAGTAATGCAAATATAATTCTAAGCCATAGAACGGGCACGTATTTCGCATTTTTCTGTGCAAAAGAAGTGGTTACTATAGTTGCGAGAATCATGGGTAGAATAATAGGGAAATAGAGATACCCTAACTGCCATGGATTTTCAGAAGCACTGTTACAATTGCCAATAATTTCTGTTGGTTGAGAGTTTATATAATTGGCTAAGCTGGCAATGGCTAACATTGGGACAATGGACAATGAAAGTGCGGTGGCCTC
>JBJOFM010000197.1:0-3770 GCA_046048755.1 Bacteroidota bacterium
TTAGATTCGGAAGAGGGAATGTAATGAAAATTTGTATTGTTGGCGGTGGCACAGCAGGATGGCTAACTGCATTATTCATAGCTAAAGTTAAACCATGGGTAACTGTTACAGTTATTGAATCTGTTAATATTCCTATCATCGGTGCCGGCGAAGGTAGTACAGGTGCATTGGTAGATGTAGTAACCAATAGAATATGGAATTTTGGCTGTAACGAGGACGAGTTTCTTAGAGAAACAGGTGCAACATTAAAGTACGGTATCATGCACAAAGCATGGACTCCAGATTTAGATAAGAGTTACTTTGGCCCATTGGGGGGGACTCAAACATCATCGGCATTTATTGATTATTCTCTTGCATACGGCCTAGTTAACTTTCCAGAAAAATTGCATCTAGCAACTGAATTAGGTTTGTTATTAGAAAACAACCTAAGTAACTTTGATAAGACAACATTCTCTCTTAAAAGATCGGAGGCTATGGGCCATGCTCTCCACTTCGATGCACACCTAGTAGGAAAATATTTTAAGAAAGTTACCTTAAAATCTAAAAATGCAAATCTAATAGAAGCAGATGTTGTTGATGTAACATTAAACGAAACTGGGAATATTAAATCGTTATTGCTAGATAACGGAAATATTGTTGAAGCTGATTTCTTTGTGGATGCAACAGGATTCAAAAGAATGCTGATGTCGAAATTGGAAACTAAATGGGTAAGCTATAAAAAGAATCTGCCCGTTAACTCTGCATTACCGTTTATCGAAAAACAAGAAAGCGACGAATATATCCCAGAACCTTACACATCGGCGTGGGCACAGAAAAACGGCTGGATGTGGACTATACCACAGCAAAGAAAACGCGGTTGTGGATATGTGTTTTGTGACGATTTCACCACCCCAGAAAAAGCCCAGGAGGAGATTGAGCTAGCACTTGGTCGACCAATTGACCCTATAAGAGTATTAAAATTTGATACTGGAAGATTGGAAAATACATGGGTTAAAAATTGTCTTGCTATTGGATTATGCGCCGCATTCGCCGAACCACTAGAAGCAACCAGTATACATACAACGGTAGCGCAACTAATTGTATTTGTTTTTGAGTTTTTAAAAACAGATATTGAAGATACTTTAAATCCGGGATCGATTAAAATGTATAATCATAGAATTAATACATTATACGACGATTTAAAAGATTTTTTAGTAATGCACTATATGGGTGGTAGGACTGATAGTGAGTTTTGGAGATACATTTCCGAAGGTAATACACAAACTGAAAAGGTAAAACTTTTGTTGGAAACATCTAAAACTAGAATTCCTAGTAAAGGCGATATTCCAGATTATCTTGGAGCAGCCGGTTGGGGATTGTGGAGTTATGTAATGGCAGGGATTGATAAATTAGATTCTAAACTTGCCAAGAAAGAATTAGAAAGCGTTATGTATAATACAGATACTTCGTTAACCGAAGCTGGAAAAATTTATATAGACGAGTTACATCGAAAATTCTACAGTGATTCTAAAAACTATCTCCCTTACTCTGCATTTGTACGGTATATAAGAAAATGAATTTTTTAGAAGACTGCAATGTTGTAATTGATAAATTTGACGATTTTACATTTCAATTTATTAAACAAGAAATAAAAAGTTTCCAACAATCCATTGAACAAGTTGAGATGGAGAAGTCTCACGATCAAGTTTACGCATTTCAGCAAAGACTTGTTGGCGAATTGCAGTATTTTTTATTACCGAAAACCGAACATCTAATAAAAAGAAAAGTATTAGAAATGATCGGGGCACACGAAAAGAAATTCAAGCTGTTTAATAGAGTGTTTAACGATATGGCTAATCTTGGTCCAGAGCCGATATTCGAATTCGAACGGATATGGGTCAATGCTCAACGTGCCGGAGAATTTATACCCTTACATCAACACTCCGGAATTTATAGTTTTGCTTTCTGGGTACAGATTCCTTTTTCAATTAAAGATCAAAACGACAATTTCTTTAATCAAATCTTAGTTAAAGACAGAACAGCAATGTTTGAATTTACATATCCTACATCAACTGGCCATATTTGTCAAAAGCGATTACCTGTTGATCGCAGTTGGGAGGGAAAGATAGCAGTCTTTCCTGCAGGACTATTACATCAAGTATATCCATTTTATGGAACTGACGAATTAAGAATTAGTATCAGCGGCAACATTAGATTAGCAAACGAGAACTTTAAATGAAAGACATTGAATTTATTACAGACGATCCATTGATTGCTGAACATTTCTCTCCTAAGCCGGCATCGGAGTGTTTACCAAAGTGGTACAAAGACCTTCCATCTATAGACTTGGCCAAGTCCGAAGGAAAGATTAACGCAAAACATTGTTTACCTATGTCCGACATGATTAATGCTGGATATATTATTTTCAATGCTTACCAAGTTCAGCTAGAAGAACGATTTGTAAACTATCAAAACATGTTATACATGAGTACAATGAAGCAACCTAATAGTAATGATATAAAAACATTTACTCATAGTCAGTGCCCGTTTACATCATCGAACAAAGACATGTTTAAGATTAAATTAGATTGGAAAATTAAGACGCCACCGGGGTATAGTTGTTTAATTCAACAGCCTACGTATTTGCCAACTTCTAAATATCAGTTGTTACCTAGCATAATCGATACCGATACGTTTGATGATTTTATCTCGATATCGGGATTTGTAACAGCACAGGGAGAAATATACTTAAATCCAGGCGAACCTTTATTACAAATCATACCGTTCAAAAGAGATAATTGGAAAATGTCCACATCTATTTCAACTGTAAAAAGTAAGATGTCTCATTTTTTGTTTAACGGTTATAAAAGATTATTTCACCAACCTAAAAAATTTATATGAGCAAGAATAAGATAACATTTAGTTGTAGCGACGAATCAATTTTTGAAAATTATCCCCCAATTCCAGCAGGGAGAATGATTCCGGATTGGTACAAAGAAATTCCTCCATTTGCACCTGTAGATAAAAAATATATTCCTACAGAAAATATAGGTTCGGTAAAAAAGTGTATGCCTGTTCTAGATTATATGAGAACAGGATACATTATACGAAACCCGTTTCAGTCTGTTATTAAAAGCAAAATCGAAGACGGATTTCACGGAGCTGCACACGCATCTGCAAAAAAAGATTTCATCGGAGCAAATCCACATCAGCAGTGCCCAATATCAATCGAAGGCAAAAAATCACACTACGTTAAAATTCATCAGCCGTGGATGATTAAAACACCACCGGGATATAGCAGTTTCTATTTTCAACCACATTACTTTTTTAATAAAAAATTAGAAATTTTACCAGGAATTATCGATACTGATAAGTTTACAGAACCAGTAAGTCTTGTATCTATTTTACATGCAAACGAAGTAATATTAGATCCGGGCGATCCGTTGGTTGTAGTATTTCCGTTCAAACGGGAATCGTGGGAAATGGAACTCAAAAAGGTCGATCATCTTCCAACAAGTATTTTTAAATTTATGTTACTCAAGATCTGGCATGGCACATACCAGCGTTTGATACATAGTAAAAAGTACTTTACATAATGGAACAGTTTCAATTCGATTCTCATATTAATGATAGCACCAAGGTTATAAATCTCTGGCCTACTCCTGTTTTTAAAACATCGATTAATAGAAATCTTAATTATATAGAAACAAACTTTTTAAATAAAGACTATCCCTTAGAGCCTTTAAGTGAAAACTTTAGATCAAGTGATTCGTCTGTATTGTCTAATCCGG
>JBJOFM010000198.1:0-6216 GCA_046048755.1 Bacteroidota bacterium
ATTAGATCCAGTTGCTGCAAAAGGAGATGCTATTGTACTTTCTGCACCAACAGGTGGTACCTATGCTTTATCAGCTTCTACCGCTTCTGCAACTGCCTTTACAGTGAAGTGGACCTCTTCTACTTTTGGATATTCAGCTGCAGCAAGATATACTTTGCAAGTTATCAAAAGCACAGGTAATTTTAATGCACCTGGAACTTTTCCATTAGGTGACTACGGTGTAGCAAATTCCATTAATTTAGAAAAAGCAATTACTAACAGACAATTAAATGCAGCTTTATTAGGAGCTGGTGGTCCAATTGGAGCATCACAAGCATACAAAGTACGTGTTGTTGGAAGTCCATTAAACCAATCTTCTTCAACTGTTACAGCCTATGAAGTTATTTCAAATGAAATTACAATTACTGCTACTGCTTTTGATACTTTTGATGAGTTTGCTAGATTATATGTTCCTGGAAATTACCAAGGAGCAAGTGGATATGGTAACAACTGGTCACCAGATAGTCCAAGTGTAGCTAAATTGTTCTCTGCTGGGAATAATGGTGTTTATGAAGGATTTGTTTGGATGAACGATGCGACTCCAGAATTCAAATTTACTCCAGTACCTTCATGGTCAGGAGATAAAGGAGAATCTAATGGTTCAGGAGCTTTTTCTGGTCAATTAGGAACCTCTAGTAACATTAAACCTTCAGACGGAGCAGGTACTTATTTCTTTAATATAAACTGGAATACAGGTGCTTATACAATGGATAAAAGACAAGTGTCAATTATTGGTGCTGCTACTCCAAATGGATGGGGTAATGGAACTCCTATGACATTTGATACGAATCCAAGTTCGCCTTATTACCAAATGTACACGATCACTTTGACTTTGGCTAAGGACGAATTCTTAATTCGTTTGAAAGACGATTGGTCAGTTAAAATGGGTACTCTTTCAGGAAATGCTGAAGACACAACCACAGGTGGTCAATATAAAATCAAACTTGGAGGCGGTAACATGAAAGTGCCAACTGCAGGTACCTATAAAGTTGTTTTAGATATCAGAAACTCTGCTAACTATAACATTCGATTAATGCCACAATAAACAGTAGTATGTAATTAAAAGCACTTAATTTGTATAATTAAGTGCTTTTTTTGTTTTAACTAACCAACAATACACCAATGAAAAAAATTTTACTAACTTTTTTAATTCTTCTTGGTTGTCGTTCTTTTGCTCAACAGCAAACGGCTACCTATAGCGTGAGTCCAGCCGCTTTTGAGGAAAATACATCGATTACGGTTACCATTAACGGGAGTAGTATCGATGAAGCTGCTTGGGGAGTTACAGGCAATGTGTTGTACATGTGGGCTTGGGCTTTCGATTTAGGGGGGGTTACTCAAAAAGGAACACCCTTAAATGGTACTTGGAATAATTCGGATGAAGCAAGTAAATTTACTTACAATCAGGCCAATGATACCTACATCAAAACCTTTACGCCAACAACCTATTACAACACAACAGGAATTGGAAAAATTGGATTTTTGATTAAAGCCAAAGACGGAACAGGAGACAAAAAATCGCAAGATATCTTAGTCGAGGTAGGTTCTTTTCAAGTTAATCTAACGGCACCATTACAAAATAGTGCGACCATTATTAATTCGGGCTCTAGTTTTACAATTACTGCTACTAATACCAATGGAAATGCAAGTTATAATTTGAAATCGAATGGAGTGAGTATTCATACCAACGGTTCGACGTCAAGTTATACTTTTACACAATCCAATATTACGAGTAATCAGAATTACGAATTAGAAGTGCTTCAAGGAACAACTACCATTACTAAAAAGTTTTCGGTAATTGTTAATCCAGGTGCTAATACACAAGCCATGCCTACTAATTTAGTAGACGGGATAAACTATAATTCAACAGATGCTACAAAAGCTACCTTGGTTTTGGATGCACCTTTAAAAGATTTTGTATATGTAGCGGGAAGTTTCAATAATTGGCAACCTACCAATGCACATGCCATGCTAAAAGATCCAACTACTGGAAAATTCTGGTTGGAATTAACCGGTTTAACTTCAGGGACAAATTATACCTACCAATATTGGGTTGTAGATGCTACGCCAATTGCAGGAACGCCAGCCATGGTAAAAACAGCCGATCCCTATTCGACTTTAGTTTTATCTCCTTATGACGATCCAACTATCCCAGCTGCATCCTATCCAAACTTACCAGTTTATCCAACAGGTCAAGAACGTGAAGTAACGGTTTTACAAACTGGGCAAACTCCTTACGCATGGAGTACTGCGACTACCAATTTTGTTAAACCAGCTAAGGAAAAATTAGTGGTGTATGAATTGTTGGTTCGTGATTTTGACGCTAATCGAAATTTTCAATCCGTAATTGATAAATTAGATTATTTTAAAAATCTTAAAATTAATGCGATTCAATTGATGCCTGTAATGGAATTTGAAGGCAATGAAAGTTGGGGATACAATACCGCTTATCACATGGCTTTGGATAAATTTTATGGGACTTCAAATAAATTGAAAGAGTTAATTGATAAATGCCATCAAAATGGTATTGCTGTTATTTTAGATGTGGCTTTGAACCATGCGTTTGGCAGAAATCCTATGCTCAGAATGTGGATGAATGATCCTGATGGTGACGGTTGGGGAAGCCCTTCGACCGAAAATCCCTATTTCAATACAGTGGCAAAACACAGTTATAGTGTAGGGGAAGATTTTAACCATCAACAACCACGAACTCAAAATTATACAAAACGGGTTATTAAACATTGGATTGAAGAATTCAAAATTGATGGATTCCGTTGGGATTTGACTAAAGGATTTACTCAAGAATGTACTGCCGGGGATGACAATTGTACCAATGGATACCGTGCAGATCGTGTCGCGCTTCTAAAGTCGTATGCTGATTATTCATGGAGTTTAGACCCAACACATTACACCATTTTTGAACATTTAGGAACCGATGCTGAGGAGAAGGAATGGGCTAATTATAGAATTTCCGAATCGCCTAGTAAAGGAGTGATGTTGTGGGGTAAAATGACGACCGAATACAATGAACTTTCTATGGGATATACCGCTAATATTGCTAGAATGAATAGTTCTAGTAGAGGATTTACAAATCATCGTTTGATGGGGTATGCCGAAAGCCATGATGAGGAACGATTGATGTATAAGAACTTGCAGTTTGGAAATTCAGCAAACACAGCTCATAACGTAAAAACGTTGAACACTGCTTTGTCAAGAATGTCAGCTATTGGAGCAGTATCATTATTAGTTCCAGGGCCAAAAATGATTTGGCATTTTGGAGAATTAGGCTATGACGATTCTATTTTCACTTGTAATAATGGAACCGTTAATTCACAATCGGATACAGCTACAGGTGATTGTAAATTAGATACAAAACCACAAATACAATGGACCAATAATTGGTTAGCCAATGCTAATCGATTCAAAATCTATTCGGATTGGGCTAAAATGATTCGCTTAAAAACAGAAGAAGCCGTATTTTCTGGGACTGCAACCATAACTAATGCAAGTTCATTAGTGCAAACTATCAAAATTACCGATGCGGCACTTCCTGCAACTAGTTTAAAGGATGTAGTGATCTTGGCTAATTTCGATGTGACAAGCAAAAGTATTCCCACAGGATTCCCTTATGCAGGTGAATGGTTTAATTTAATGGATAATTCAACTTTGAATGTGGTCAATGTAAACGATCCAATCACCGTTTTACCAGGTCAGTTTAAAATTTACGGAAACAAACAAGCTTTTGGGGCGAATGCTGCTTTTGCATTACCTGCTGATAATTTTAGTATAGAATCTAGAGCGGAGACTTGTGCCAATAAAAATAATGGACAAATCGTAATTAATGCTGCTCAGACCTATGCTTATGTAGCCACCATAAACGGGACCAATTATAATTTCACCAATAATAGTTTGACGATTTCTAATTTAGCGCCAGGTGTATATCCCGTTTGTATTTCTATTCCGGGTAAAACCTTTGAACAATGTTATAGCTTAACAATTACTAGAGGTTCTTCCCTAGCTGGAAAATCATCAGTATCTTCAAATCTTGCCTCAGTGCAAATAACCGAGGGAACAGCGCCTTTTGAAGTTTTTGTTAATGGGTTGCCTCAATTTGAAACCTCGGCATCGAGTTTTTCAATTCCTGTAAAACAAGGCGATTATTTAGAAATAAAAACAGCAAAAGCTTGCGAGGGGATTTATGCCACTAGCATAATGGATCCATTAAACGGTATTGCAGCGTATCCTAATCCAACTCATGGATTAATTGAAATTGCCATACCTACTCTTAATACAGCCATTGCGATTGAATTGTATAATTTGAATGGGCAATTAATTTCAAAAGGGACGTATGCTGTTTCGAATGGAAAAGTACAACTGAATTTAGAAAAAGAATCGGCTGGAGTGTATTTTGCAAAAGTACATTTAGATACTCCAATAAGTTTAACTATTGTAAAAGAATAAACATGAGAAATATTTTATATCTAGCGAGTATGGCCTTTTTGTTTGTCTCTTGTGGAGGAGGTGGTTCAGATGGAGCTACTCCAACACCAGAACCAGCAAATACAGCACCATCTGTTCCAAGCTTAGTTGCGCCAACAAATAGTTTGTTGTGTATTAATAACGTAGTTACTTTTGAATGGGGAGCTTCAACAGATGCCGAAAATAACCCAATAGTATACCAATTACAAATTGCGACAGATAATCAGTTTAGCCAAATTGTAAGTACAAATGAAGTGTCTTCTAGAACCCAAGCGGTTACATTAGACAAAGGCAAAGCCTATTATTGGAGAGTGAAAGCTACTGATAGTAAAAATGCATCAAGTGCGTATTCAGGAACTTATAGTTTTTATACCGAAGGTGCGGCTGTAGCCAATCATTTGCCTTTTTTGCCAGAGATAATACAACCAGAAACTAACACTACAATTAGCGGTGTTACAGCTACCTTAAAATGGTTTGCTTCTGATGTTGATGCTTCTGATGTGCTGACATATGATGTGTATTTTGGAACTGCGAATCCTCCAACGGTAAAAGTCGCAGAAAATAGGACTACTCCAGTTTATGAGGCTACTTCATTACAAGCCGCTACCCAATATTATTGGAGAGTGGTAGTTAAAGACAATAAAGGAGGAGCAACAACGGGACAAGTTTGGAACTTCAGAACTAATTAGAGGATCATACATTAGTAAAACAAAAAAGCTACTCCTCGAAAGGAGTAGCTTTTTTTAACTACAATTAACACATTAACTAAAAACTAAATTTTGCCATCTTTGATTTCATCCACAATTTCTGGATTTAATAAAGTGGTAATATCTCCAAAATTGGAGAAGTCGCCTTCTGCAATTTTACGCAAGATTCTACGCATGATTTTTCCAGATCTTGTTTTTGGTAAACCGGATACGAATTGGATTTTGTCCAATTTGGCAATCGGTCCAATGTGGTCTGAAATATGTTGGTTAATCTCTTTGCTTAAGTTTTCACGGTCGCGGTATTCACCAGATTCTTTTAAGATAACAAATCCGTATAGCGCATTTCCTTTGATATCATGAGGAAAACCTACAATCGCCGATTCAGCCACTGCTGGGTGTTCATTGATGGCATCCTCAATTGGTGCAGTACCTAAATTGTGTCCCGAAACAATTACTACATCATCGACACGACCTGTGATTCGGTAATACCCCACTTCATCACGTAAGGCTCCATCACCGGTAAAATATTTACCAGGGAAAGCACTAAAATAAGTGTCTTTATAACGTTGGTGATCGCCCCAAATGGTTCTGGCAATACTTGGCCAAGGGAATTTGATACACAAACTTCCAGTTACTTGATTGCCTTCAATTTCGTTGCGTTTTTCATCCATTAAAACTGGTTGAATTCCAGGTAGGGGAAGGGAAGCATAGGTTGGTTTTGTTGGTGTAACAAATGCCAAAGGCGAGATCATGATGCCTCCTGTTTCGGTTTGCCACCAAGTGTCAACGACAGGACATCTTTTTCCACCAACGTGATCGTTGTACCAATGCCATGCTTCTTCATTGATAGGCTCGCCAACCGAACCAATAACTTTTAATGATTGTAATGGATATTTTTGAACGTATTCAATGCTTTCTTTAGCCAAAGCACGAATGGCTGTTGGTGCTGTATAGAATTGAGTAACTTGGTGTTTTTCGATTACTTCCCAGA
>JBJOFM010000199.1:0-4394 GCA_046048755.1 Bacteroidota bacterium
TTATCCCTTGATATTTTTCGCGAATTAGATCTTCTTTGCTTATATTTTCATCGGAAGCATATCCCAAAAATTCGGTTCTAATTATTTTGTGTAATTTTTCAGCAAAACTTTCAGCTAATCGATCGGCAATTGCTTTAGCCATGATGCTTTGGTAATCGTCATGGTCTGACTCAAACTTGGAAACAATTGTATCCAAGCCAATTCCTGCAGTAACCGCAAAACCGCCGAGGTAATCAATAGCATCATCGGCCAAGAAATCCACCAAACTCAAGTTGGGAATACCGCCAGCCATTTTTCGTTGTTGCCTGAGAAAATGAAAATGTTCTAAGGAATTTACTTGGTTTTGAGCATCTTCCAAGGATGGATATAGGATACAGGATTCACTCGATTTACGTGCGGGTAAAATAAACCAAGCACCTTTTGCTGTTAGTGAATTATCGGCAGCGATACTTTGCAATAATTTTTGGGCATCGTTTAACAATGTTTTAGCTTCGATACCCACGATTTCATCTTCTAAAATAGCCGGATACTGGCCTGCCAATTCCCAGGTTTGGAAGAAAGGTGTCCAATCGATGGTTTCTATTAACTCGCTAATAGATAGTTCAATGGGGAAAATACCGATGGATTTTGGTGTAACAACGGTTCCGTCGTGTACCCAACGGTTTTCTTTGGCTTCGGAAAAGGAAATTAGATCTTTTGCACTCTGTCTTTTTGCATGATTTTCGGCCAACAATTGGTATTCTTCTCGGATTTGTTGTTGGTAAGCAGTGCTATTTTCATCGCTTAATAAGTTGCTCACTACGGGTACGGAGCGTGAAGCATCCAGTACGTGAATGGCCGGAGATTGGTATTCGGGAGCAATTTTAACGGCGGTGTGCATTCGACTGGTAGTTGCACCTCCGATTAACAACGGAGTTTTCATACCACGGCGTTGCATCTCTTTGGCTACAAATACCATTTCGTCTAGCGAGGGGGTAATTAATCCAGAAAGACCGATTACGTCTGCACCCCAGGCATTGGCTTCTTCTAGTATTTTATCGGCCGAAACCATTACACCTAAGTCTTTGATTTCGTAATTATTACAAGCTAAAACAACACCAACAATATTTTTGCCAATATCGTGAACATCACCCTTTACCGTAGCTAATAGCACTTTACCTTGCGCTTTGGCATTTGGATTTGCTGCTTTTTGTGCTTCCAAATAGGGTTGTAAGTAGGCAACCGACTTTTTCATCACCCGGGCACTTTTCACTACCTGGGGTAAGAACATTTTACCGGCACCAAACAAATCCCCTACATGGTTCATACCGTCCATTAACGGACCTTCGATTACTTTTAGGGGTTCACCGTATTTGGCCCTTGCCTCTTCGGTATCGGCATCAATAAACTCTGTAATGCCCTTTATTAGCGAATAACTGAGTCGCTCTTCTACAGATGTATTTCGCCATGCTTGAGTTTCCTCTACTTTTTCTTCTTTTTTACCTTTAACGGTTTCGGCAAATGAAACCAGCCTTTCAGTGGCGTCATCTCGGCGATTCAATAAGACATCTTCTACGCGTTCTAGAAATTCCTTGGGGATTTCGTCGTAAACTTCAATCATCCCTGCATTAACGATACCCATGTCTAAACCGGCTTGGATGGCGTGGTAAAGGAAGGCAGAGTGCATGGCTTCACGTACGCGATCGTTACCGCGGAACGAGAAAGAAATATTGGAAATACCGCCGGATACACGTGCACCTGGAAGATTATTTTTTATCCAACGGGTGGCTTCAATAAAATCTACAGCGTAATTATTGTGTTCATCGATACCGGTGGCAACTGTAAGAATGTTTGGATCGAAAATGATATCATTAGCAGGAAATCCGATGCTAATCAATAAATCGTAGGATCGTTTACAAACGTCGATTTTACGTTGATAGTTATCGGCCTGACCGGTTTCGTCGAAGGCCATTACTACTACAGCGGCACCGTATCGGTGTACTTTTTTTGCTTTTTCGATGAAGGCTTTTTCGCCGTCTTTGAGGGAAATAGAATTTACGATTCCCTTACCTTGTAAACATTTTAATCCGGCTTCGATAACTTCCCACTTGCTTGAATCGATCATCACTGGAACTCGAGAAATGTCGGGTTCTGAAGCAATAAGATTCAAGAAAATGGTCATGGCTTCTTTGGAATCTAGCATTCCTTCGTCCATGTTTACATCGATAACTTGAGCGCCATTTTCCACCTGTTGGCGGGCTACGTCGAGTGCTCCGTTAAAGTCGCCAGAAAGGATAAGCTTTGCGAATTTTTTACTGCCCGTAACGTTGGTACGTTCTCCGATATTTACGAAGTTCACGGAAGGCGTAACCACAAAGGGTTCAAGTCCGCTAAGAAAAAGATAGTTTTGGTTCACCGTAAATTATGGGTTGGATTAACGTAGGCTAGGGTATTTGCTGGGGTTGGCTTCATGCATCATACCATACAACGCTTCAAACACGGAATCTACGGATGGTTTAGAGAAATAATCTCCATCGGAACCGTAAGCGGGTCTGTGTTCTTTTGCGGCGATGGTAAGCGGTTGAGCATCGAGGTATTTGTAACCGCCCTGAACTTCCAATACTTGTTGCATCATGTATGAAGTGGCACCACCGGGTACATCTTCATCTAAGAAAGCAATGCGATTGGTTGATTTCAGGTGTTCAACAATGGTATGATTAATATCGAAAGGTAACAGCGTTTGTACGTCGATTAATTCTACTCGAATACCGTGATTTGCTAGTAATTCTATGGCCTCTTGCGCGATTCTAACACAAGATCCGTAGGTTACTAAGGTAATATCCTCACCAAATTTCAGCACTTCGGGTACGCCGAGGGGTACGGTGAACTCGCCGATATTGGTGGGCATTTTTTCTTTGATTCTGTAGCCATTAAGACATTCCACCACCAAGGCGGGTTCGTCCGAACGGAGGAGGGTGTTGTACATCCCTGAAGCTTGAGTCATGTTTCTTGGAACGCAAACGTGCATACCCCGAACCGCGTGAATTATCATTCCCATGGGGCTTCCGCTATGCCATATACCTTCTAAACGGTGGCCGCGCGTGCGGATGATTATGGGTGATTTTTGTCCGCCTTTGGTACGGTATTGCATGGTAGCAATATCATCGCTCATGGGTTCCAGGGCATACAACAAATAATCTAAATATTGAATTTCGGCAATGGGGCGTAAACCGCGCATTGCTGCACCTATTCCTTCGCCGATGATGCTCCACTCGCGAATTCCTTTATCGGTAACACGGAGTTCGCCGTATTTTTCTTGCATACCGGAGAAACCTTGGTTTACATCACCAATTTTTCCAACGTCTTCGCCAAAGGCAAACACGCGTGGGTCTCGTTCCAAATTTGCATCGAAACATGCTCTAACCACTTGATAGCCATCTACAATTTCATCGGAATATTGAGCTGGGACTTCGGGAACGTTAAATACGCTTCCAGGACCTTGAGAGTAAACATGGCTGCTGTATCGATCGCCATTTAAGCTTTCAAAGGCTTGCAATGCGGCAACTAAAGGTTGTTTTTTATCGGCCGAAATGGAAGCACAACCGCGTAATGCCTTATGGAAAGCATTCCCAATATCTCGGCGAAGCGGTTCGGAAATTTGCTGTAATTCTGCGGCAATTTCGTTTAGTAAGTTGCTTTCAACCCCTTGATTGGCTAGTTGGGTGAGGATAGAAACGGCATTGGCTACCTCTTGCTTGATGGGTGTTATGTACGCTTGCCAAGCTTCTTTCTGCGAATTTTTAACGTAGTTTAAAGCGTTATTTTCAAGTGTATCTAACTCTTCTGCTGTAGCAAAACCTTGTTCTTCAATCCACATGCGCATTTGCTTCACACAATCGTAATCAATTTCCCATTGCAAACGCTCTTTTGATTTGTATCGTTCGTGAGAACCGCTAGTGGAGTGGCCTTGGGGCTGGTTCACTTCGTACACATGCACTAAAACGGGTGTATGTTTTTCCCGGCAGACATCGGCTGCTTTTTTGTAAGTAGCCACCAGTTCCGGATAGTTCCACCCACGTGCTTTAAAAATCTCTAATGCTTGTCCCTCTTCGTTGGTTTGAAATCCAGCCATTAGGGCGGAGATATTTTCTTTAGCAGTCTGATATTTGGCGGGTACGGAGATGCCATAACCATCGTCCCAAACACTCATTAACAAAGGCACTTGCATTACCGATGCAGCATTCATTACTTCCCAAAAAACACCTTCGGAAGTAGAGGCATTACCGATTGTACCAAAAGCTATTTCATTTCCTTTATTCGAAAACTGATTGAAAGCATGTAAATCCGCATTTTCCCGGTATAATTTTGAAGCCACGGCTAATCCTAACAAACGGGGCATTTGTCCTGCTGTTGGA
>JBJOFM010000200.1:0-5037 GCA_046048755.1 Bacteroidota bacterium
CACCAATCGAAGTTGTTACTTCTTTTAACTCTTCACCAAATCCATCGGGTGCATCAAATAATGATCCAAAAATTCCGCCGATGGCCGAAGTTGTTGTAGGGTCTGTTCCAACTTTGTTTCCGTTTACATCAACTGATTGAGGTGTTGGGACCATCAATTTGTTAAAATCTAAGGTCAATGTCAATTTGTTTTTATCATCGATGTCCTTAACGGCTGCAACCCCTGCGCGCAAATTCGTAGGGATAAAGTTCTTCTCAGCTCCTCCGTAAGATACTTTCCCTGAAATGTTAGAAAGGACTAAACCATAAGTATATTTCCAATTCTTTTCTGAGTTGGTATTCCAATACAAAGCGATGTCAGCGGCAACAGTCTGCGCTGGCTTCATAGCAACTCCCGTTCCAGAAGTCCCTTGGTAGTTTCCTAACAAGTTAGAGTTGATATATTTTAAATTAACACCAAGTGAAAGTGCATTTGATAATTTTCTAGCGTGAGTCAATGAAAGTGCATATTCTTTCGAGTTAAAATTTCCTGCACTTGTTCCATTTGCGAGTGTGGCTTGAAAAAGACCTTGGTCAAAATAGTTGATAGAAAAACCAAAAGCCTGATCTTTTGACGTCTTTTTGTAACCTGCAATGTTATAAAGTGCCATATCATTGACAAGGTTACGTAACCATGGTGTATAAGAAATAGCAAATCCTAAGTCTTTGTCTGCGCCAGCTAATTTGGCAGGATTCCAATAAATTGCATTAACATCAGATGAAATAGCTACACCTGCGTCTCCCATCGCCGCTGAACGAGCATCAGGGGCAACGTTCAAGAATAACATCGTTGGCGTTGGAATTCTACCCGAATTTAACTGTCCAGAAACTAATGTTTGGCCAAATGCTAATGTGGATATGCATAAAGCGAAGGCCGAAAAAAGTACCTTGCTGAGTATTGAATAATTTTTGGTCATAATATAGTTGATTAAAAAGAGAGCCTACGTATTTTAATTAGATAGAAACAAAAATAGTTAATTTTAGTATAATGGTTGTTGAAATAGCAAAAAAAAATGTAAAAACTTATTTTAGGGTACTAGTTTTAATTCTAAATATTTTTTTTTCGGTTATTGATTCATCATTTAAACTAATATTTACAATCACTATTTGATTTATTTTTTGCCAATCATTCTCATCCCATTCAAACTCAATAACACCTCGGTTTGATTCTTGATAGCTGCTAAGTCCAGTTCGCGTTAAAATAGTTTGCCCCATTAGGTTGGTTAATTCTATCTTATAAGGCATTCTATTCCATGGTTTAGTTAGTTCGAAAACAAAGTGAAAATTTCTACTTAGTGGATTTGGGTAAATTATCCCATCCGATAAATTTTCTTTTTCTGAGGTAACTTGAAATTCTAACGTTTTTTGCGCAAAATTATTGTGAACGTCCCAACAAAATACATTTATTTGATGGTCGCCCAAGGATAAGTTTCTCAAATTGAGGCGAACCGTTCCTAATTTGGGTGTTCCTGTAGGAAATTGAATTAAGGGTGCGAGTTCGATATTTAAGCTGTCATCCAATACGATTGATGCAATTTTCCCGACATTATTTTGCCACGCGAGTCCGGAAGAATCGGCAAAGGTAAATAGTACCGTTGGGTGGTTGCTGCTTGCATTCAATTCTTCGTTTTCTAATTGGATTCTTATACTAGGGGCAACTTGATCAGGGATTTGTTTGTTTCTCCAATTTTTTATAGGGATGGAAGTTGCGCCTTTGGACGACCATACATGTAGGAGATATTTATCCTCATTCGAAATGTTCGGTAGCGATTTTAGATTGATTCGGTGGATATTATCTTTGCTTGAACCCGATGTTTTCCAAATTATTGGGCTCATGGTTCTGTATTGAAAAGAGATGCCTTTATTACCCAAGGTTTTATTCGTGTCCGAAGTTCGATGAAGTTGTACATTAACTGTATTATTGGCGTTTTCTCTAATTACGAGCTCTTGAAGTGTGCTATCAAGTTCGATTTTAAGATTATTGGACGACCATGGCAAGCTAAGACTTGGGTCTCCTAACAATTGAATATTTCGATTAATTACGCCACTCTGACTTTGGTTTTTCCCATCCCGGAATAGGTCACCTAAACGGTATTCTTGTTTTGTCCGGTTAGCAACTAGTGCTCGGTAAAATGCTTGGCCAAAGAGGTAATTGCTACTTTGGAATACTGGACGAGTGGTACTGATCAATGCAATAGCCCCACCTTGGTCCGACATTAAACTTACTTCCCCGCCAGAAAGTATATTAGGATCATCGAAGCGTCCAAATTGGCAGGTTGCTGTCAAGAAGATTGGTAAATTTGCGCTATTTTTTAGCCCTAAGATATCATTTGTGGTGAGTAGTTTTTCGTCTGCTAAACCGCTTTCCGACCCATGGCCAGTGTAGTGAATGAAATCAGCCTTTTCTTCAAATAGCGCACGAACAGCTTTGCTAGCCAATGGACTTGTTGATACGCCATTATTTTGTTGGATAGGGAATTGATCTAAGTATACCTTATGTTGTTGGCCCGGAACCAATTCCTTTAGAAGTAAATCTGAAAAGTCCTCGGCATCCTGCATGTGGATATTTGCATCTCCATCATCTGCTACCCATGCGAATTGAGGGACTCGGTTATAGCCCTTTTGTTCGTAATCTATTAGTTTATTGATAAACATATTTGCCTCCTGTGAGTTTTTGGCAGGAATTCGACCAATTGCAATACGGATGTCGGCATTTTGTGGGGAGGGTCCTTGGTCCCAATTTCCCGAATTAGATCCTGTAATTCCAAAATAATCATCAGAAGCATAACTTAGGAGGGGTTGGAAGGATTCTGAACTTTGGTAAGTTGGAACAAAGCAACTCTTTTCAATAGCAGTTGATACAACATTTTGACCTTTATAATCGATGGATGCGTCGCCTAATATGATTACATACTTTAACTTAGATTCTTTTTTGTTCGCTTGGTAAGCGATGAAATTACGAATGGCGGTAACATCTTGCTTCCCTCCGCTAAAATCTTGATAGATTTCAGAAGTACTCAAGTGGGTTGTTGGGATGTTTCGTTGTAATGATTTGTAGGAGGCTAATTTTTCAGCTTCTTTTTGTAGGGCTGGCGAGGCTATTATGATCATTTCTTTATTGGCATCAATATCCATAATACTTTGCCCTTGAATCAACCCACAGAAAACAGGTTCACTTGCTTGCGTGAAATCCGCAATTGCGAGCCTACTATTTGGTTTGAAGTTCAATTGGAACGTATTATTTTGGGATATTTTTTGCCATTGCATCCCTCCATTGTTTATCCAAATTTGTTGTTGTGCAGTCAGGTTGGGTATCGAAATACGAATTGTTGAATCACTTGTATTAGGTAGCAGGTATAGCGGATTGCCATTTTTTGCATCGATGGTTCGCGGATACATTAAGCTTACGTAATCAATATACCCTGTTCCGCTCGTACTTTGAAACTGGATAGGCAAATTCCAATTTTTTGTTAACTGCGATGGATTTAGCCATGTCCTAAGTATCTCATTGGTGGCCTTTTTGTCGTATCGGTTTCCGCTAATTGAATTCAAGTCGACTCCCAAGTTCAATGAAGGAATCGAAAATCTACTTGCTGAGATACTACTCGCATAAAACTTTGCGGTTAGGTGGGCTGGAAAACCTTCTGCGTAGTCGGGAAGTGCATATTGTAAGTATTTTATACCACTTCCATAAAATGCGTCGCCAAGCCATGTCTGGCCTGATTGAAGCAGATTATAGGTTTCGGGTTCATAATGCTTGAGACCATACGCAAAGGGTAAAGCTTTTCCTGATCCAGTGGGCGGATTAATTTCTTCAATCGGTTGAGACTTCTGTGCATCAACTTGAATGTAGTAGAAGGTTGTATCACTGTAAAGATGGGTTTCTTGTGTCCAAGTCCCTTTCTGCGTTAATTTATGAGGACTGTCGCCCCAAAATAAGATTTCCCATGCCGAACTAGAATTCCCCTGCTGGAAAGTGGGTACTGGTTTAAGGGTACTTGTGCTAGGAATATCGTTGGGTTCCAACATGCCTGGTGGGGTTCCATAAATTCGCAGGTTTTCAGGGCCAGCGATATTGATTTTATTTTTTGAAAGCCAAGCATTATTTAGGTGGTAAAATTGTGATTGTGTCACCGCAATTTTAATCCATTTCCCCTGTGATAGCGGAGAAGAATTTTGACTAAATAGGACATGAATGTGGCAAATTAGAACCAGTAGGAGCTGGAGGTCAATCCATTTAGGCTTCGAAAGGTTGAACTTGTGCATTTTTGGCAACGAGATATAATTTGCTGTTGTGGATGTCTTGGCAAATGTAGCGTGTTCTTCGAAGTTTCCCCTTCTTTAACTGTAGGTTTTTTAATTGGAAGATCTCTCCCTCGGGAAGATTAAAAAGTAAGATGGCAGGTTCTTGATTTTGATCGTATATTTTTAATGCTTCGACAAGCGGAGTGAATCCATTTGATGTAGCGACAGGGTTTATCAAATAGGCTTGTAAAACGGGAACGAGTTCCTGGGGTAATAATTCGGGGTCTAAAATAGGTTCAAATAGTTCTTTGAATGCATCTTTCCATTCCTGACCGTGTGGATTCACTTGGTTTTTATGCCGTTGATAGGTGATGAGGTGCGCTACCTCATGTAAATAGGTTACTAAAAATGCAAATGGATTTAAATTATGATTGACTGTTATTTGAAATCCTTTATTTGGAGCAAACTTAAAGTCCCCCAATTTACTATCCCGTTTTTTACTTACGACAAATTCGAATTTTAGCTCATCCCAAAGGTTAAAGCAATATTCAGCCACTTTTGGAGGAAAGTGATCGAGGAATGACGATATCTTTCTGTTTTTGTTCATTTGCGGGCATAAAAAAAGTCCTTCGCGAACGAAGGACTTTTTTCTGTGAGACTGGCTAAAATTATTTAGCAGCAGCAGTGTCAGCAGCAGCTGTATCAGCAGCAGCTGTATCAACTGGTGCAGCAGCAGCAGTATCAGTTGCTACTG
>JBJOFM010000201.1:0-3501 GCA_046048755.1 Bacteroidota bacterium
TTTTTGAGCACCTGATTCAAATGGCGGACCTACACTTAATTTGTCAAACTACCGAAGGTGAACAAACCACTTTTGAATTAGAATATATTAGCCAGCTCTTATTCAAAGACATACCCCACCAAAAACATTTCGACAATAAAAAATATTCCCTTGTTCTAAATAACGCTATAATTATTTATTCCAATAATCATAGAGGGCCCAATTTTGATTTTGTCAATTACTTAAACAAATTCAAAAAAAATAATTTCAAATTTTATTTGTGGCATTTATCAAATGAATCCTTATTGCATAATTGCGACTACTATTCACTCGCTACTCACGTATTTCGCAACTATTATTATCCTGATTTACCACAAAACAACCGGATTACCTACTTGCCTCTTGGATTCAAAAGTGGTTATTTAAATGAAAAAGCTATATTCTCTTTAACAGAAAAATCTTACTCGTTTTCATTTATTGGCCAGCCCAAATCAGATAGAATTGAATTAATTCAAGAACTTCAAAGTATTGACAATGCATTTGTACACACCACAAACGCATGGAATTGCAATACTGCCTTATCCCAGGAAGAGTGTAAATTAATTTATCAAAAATCAAGATTTGTACCCTGTCCAAAAGGTTGGATAAATCCCGATTCATTCAGAATCATGGAAACACTAGAATCAGGATCTATTCCCATTTTAAAAGAATATGACAACATTAGTTATTTCACCAAACCATGGGAAGAAAAATCTCCAATTCCAATAATTAAAGAGTGGAGCGATTTACAAAAATATTCTAATCTTTCCAATGAAGAATACGAAAGATTATACAATGAGGTATTCGATTGGTATTCAAAATTCCGTAATAATCTAAAAGAAAAGATTTGTAACGCATTGGTTTAGACTAGTACACCCTATTGGGAAATTTACTATCACCAAAGAAATAAATTTAAGAAACTTAGAAATTTCTTCTTCTTTACCTGCAAGAGCCACTGAATTTTAAATTCAGGGGCTTCTGCTGATTTAAATTCAAACTATATTTCTTATTGTTAATTTCAATTAAAAAAAGCCTTAATCACGCACCAATGTACCAACGGATTCACCGTTTACAAGTGCTAGGAGGCTTCCCGCTTCATTCATATTGAATACCACGATTGGTAAGTTATTTTCTTGGCATAAAGTAATGGCCGTTAAATCCATTACTTCCAAACCCATATCATATACTTCCTTAAATGAAATCTCTTCAAATCTCGTGGCACTAGAATCCTTTTCAGGATCGGCATTATAAATACCATCTACTCGTGTGCCTTTAATTACAACATTGGCTTCAATTTCCACTGCACGCAAGGATGCAGCCGTATCTGTTGTAAAGTAAGGATTACCTGTACCTGCACCGAAAATAACTACTCTACCCTTCTCTAAATGCCTCATGGCCCTTCTGCGAATAAATGGCTCAGCAATCTGTTCCATTTTAATTGCGCTCTGAAGTCTAGTACTCAAACCAACCTTTTCGAAAGCCCCTTGTAACGCCATTGCATTTATCATCGTGGCTAACATTCCCATATAATCACCGGTTGCCCTATCCACTACACCCCCTTGAGCTCCCTGCATACCTCTAAAAATATTCCCTCCTCCTATTACAACTGCCACTTCCACACCAGCATCAACAACTGATTTCACCTCTTTTGCATACTGAGCCAGTATTTCAGGGTCTATACCAAACGATTGCTTACCCAATAAAGCCTCACCACTAAGTTTTAATAATATTCGTTTATATTTCATTTTTATTACATAGTTAGCAAAAAAAATCCCTCGTTTCCGAGGGATTTTTTAAAATTCTATTATCCTAGCATTACCCGCTTGAATCGTACAACGGTTAAACCGCCTTCAACTCCTTCCAGATATTTTGCTACGTTTTTTGAACTATCTTTCACAAACTCTTGAGCCAATAAGGTACTCTCTTTGTAGAACTTTTCCAATTTTCCTTGGGCGATCTTATCCAACATAGCCTCTGGCTTACCCTCAGCTCTTGCCTGCTCACGACCAATTTCTAATTCACGCTCTACCGTAGTTGCATCAACTTCTTCCTTGTTAACAGCAACAGGGTTCATTGCAGCAATTTGCATAGCCACATCTTTACCAGCTGCAAAGTTATCATCAGAAGGAGTATTGTTTAACTCAACCAATACACCCATACGGTTTGAACCATGGATATAAGAGATTACGTTATTACCCTCTACTAATTCGTATTTATTTACATCAATCTTTTCACCAATCTTTGCAACCTCATCCAACAAACGATCAGCAATTGTTACTGAACCAAATGGCAACGCTCTTAAAGCTTCCAAACTCGCAGGTTTGTTGGCTAAAGCGATGTTTGCAATTTCAGTAGCCAATGCAACAAATCCTTCGTTTTTCGCTACAAAGTCTGTTTCGCAATTCATTTCAACGATAACACCACAATTGCGTGACTCGTTAGTTATAGCGATTACAGCGCCTTCTTTAGCTTCGCGATCTGCACGATTAGCGGAGATTTTTGCACCTTTTTTACGCAAATAATCAACGGCTTGGTCGAAATCACCACCTGTTTCAGCTAATGCTTTCTTACAATCCATCAAACCTGCACCCGTCATTTGGCGCAACTTATTTACTTCAGCAGCACTAATATTTGTCATAATCTTATTTATGCTTCAACTGACTCTTGCTTCTCAGAAGCAGCTTGAACTTCTTCTTCAGACTTCTCACGCTTACGCTCTGCAGAACCTTCAGCAATAGCGTTAGCAATCTCGGTAACAATCAATTGAATGCTTTTTGAAGCATCATCATTTCCTGGGATTGGGAAATCTACTACTGTTGGATCAGAATTTGTATCTACCAAAGCGATGGTTGGAATACCCAAACGTTGCGCTTCAGCGATGGCAATGTGCTCACGTTTAACGTCAACGATGAACAATGCACCAGGCAATTTAGTCATATCTTCGATACCACCTAAAACCGACTTCAATTTTGCACGCTCACGATCCAACATCAAACGCTCTTTCTTATTGATACGCTCAAAAGTTCCATCGTTAGACATTTTGTCGATACCTTGCATACGCTTGATACTCTTACGTACTGTTTGGAAGTTAGTTAACATTCCACCCAACCAACGTTCAGTTACAAACGGCATGTTCGCATTGCCCGATAACTCAGCAACGATTTCTTTCGCTTGCTTTTTAGTAGCTACAAACAAAATTCTTCTGCCTGAACGAGCAATATTTTTAGCAGCCACCTTGGCCTCTTCTAATTTAGCTTCGGTCTTTTTCAGGTCGATAATGTGGATTCCATTCTGCTCCATAAAAATGTAAGGAGCCATTTTTGGATTCCATTTGCGAGTAAGGTGACCAAAATGTACACCTGCATCCAGCAATTCCTGTTGAGTATATGCCATGAGTAATTAACGTTTAGAGAATTGGAAGCGCTTACGGGCCTTTTTCTGACCGCTCTTCTTACGTTCAACAACACGCGCATCGCGGGTCAT
>JBJOFM010000202.1:0-6413 GCA_046048755.1 Bacteroidota bacterium
GTTCTTCTTGAAGGATCCATGGTTGTTTCCCACAATTGTTCTGCATTCATTTCTCCCAAACCTTTGTATCGCTGTACATTCACAGAATCTTCTTTACCTTCTTTTGCTAATTCTTTAATGGCTGCATCACGTTGAACATCGTCCCAACAATATTTGAAATCTTTACCTTTTTTTACTAGGTATAGGGGTGGGGTAGCAATGTATAAATGGCCACTTTCAATTAATTTCTTCATATATCGGAAAAAAAGTGTGAGAATTAGCGTACGAATATGGCTACCGTCCACGTCTGCATCCGTCATAATAACAATTTTGTGATAACGAAGATTGTCTAAGTTTAACTCTTTATCTCCCTCTTCGTTGGTAGCAATATGCACTCCCAATGCGGTAAACATATTTCTTACCTCTTCATTGTCGTAAATTTTATGCTCCAGAGCCTTTTCTACATTTAAAATCTTACCACGAAGGGGTAGGATTGCTTGAAATTCACGATCTCTTCCTTGCTTTGCTGTTCCACCTGCTGAATCTCCCTCAACCAAAAATATTTCGCAAACGGAAGCATCTGTTTTGGAACAATCTGATAGTTTACCTGGCAACCCCATTCCGCTCATAGCACCTTTTCTCTGCACCATTTCCCGTGCTTTTCTAGCTGCTGCACGCGCTTGAGCTGCTAAAACCACCTTGTCAACAATGATTTTAGCTTCTTTGGGGTTTTCTTCTAAGTAGTTTGCCAACATTTCAGCCACGGTCTGATCCACTGCTCCCATAACTTCATTATTGCCTAATTTAGTTTTTGTTTGACCTTCAAACTGTGGTTCAGCGACTTTAACAGAAATTACGCCTGTTAACCCTTCACGGAAGTCTTCACCGCTGATTTCTATTTTCAACTTATCCAGTAATTTCTGCTTTTCAGCATAACTTTTTAAGGTTCTAGTTAACGCTCTACGGAAACCAGCAACGTGCGTTCCACCTTCAATGGTGTTAATATTGTTTACATAAGAATGTAGGTTTTCTGCATATCCTGTATTGTATTGAAAAGCAATTTCAACAGGAATACCGTATTTATCACTTTCGCAATAAACTGGCTCTGGGATCAATTTTTCACGAGTGCCGTCTACGTAACTAATAAATTCCTTCAAACCGCCTTCACTGTAGAAGATCTCGGTGCGGAAAGTTCCATCTTCCTGAGCCTCGCGTTCGTCAGTAAGGGAAAGTCGGATTCCTTTATTTAAATAGGCTAATTCGCGTAATCTATTTTGCAACGTGTCAAAGTTGTATTCGGTCGCTTGAAATATAGTATCATCCGGTTGGAATGTAACTTCGGTTCCGCGTTGATCGGATTCACCAATCACTTTCACATCGTACAAGGGTTTTCCAATTTGATATTCTTGTTGGAAAATCTTTCCTTCTCGAAATACTCGAACATTTAAATGGGTGGATAAAGCATTAACACAACTTACCCCTACACCATGTAAACCTCCGGAAACCTTGTAGGTATCTTTATCGAATTTACCTCCAGCATGTAACACAGTCATTACCACCTCTAAGGCACTCTTTTTTTCTTTGGGGTGCATTCCTGTAGGAATACCTCTACCATTATCTAAAACGCGAATAGCGTTGCCTGGTAAGATTGTAACTTTAATATCATTACAATGCCCCGCTAACGCTTCGTCAATACTGTTGTCTACAACCTCATATACCAAATGGTGCAGTCCTTTCGGTCCGATATCACCAATGTACATGGCTGGTCGTTTACGCACCGCTTCAAGTCCTTCTAAAACCTGAATATTCTCCGCACCGTAATTACTTTTGTTTTCTTCAGACATCGTTTACTTATTACAGAATTAATATTCCGTAAATATAACCTCCAAACACGGGTAAATGATGGTTAATTCCGTTCAATTATCCACTTATTACCAACGAAAAAATTTACCTTGTAACGAATAAAGATGATAAGTTAATCAGAATAAAACAATACTAAATCAACAATATCCGGATGTGACTTAATTGGCATTGAAAATTCTACTGTACCAACCAGTATAGTTTAAGAAATTATTGCAGTTCTCTAAATATTCTTTTCGATACTCCAATGCCTTGAGTTGAGCATCTAACGCTCTCATTTCTCTCGTATTTACAATGAAAAAGTTGGCATCGCCTGCTTCAAATCTGCGTGTTTCTAAATTGTATAAATCCGTTAATTCCGAACCAATTTCAACCCATTTTGCATATAAACCTTTACTTACATTAATCTCGTTGTATTGAGCTTGAATTTTAATAAAGAATTCACGTTGTTTGGACTGGTACTTCCACTCTAATTGTTGGTACTTAAATTTAGCTAATTGATAATCCCCACGTGCTTCGCGGTAGATTAATGGACTGTTAAATTGAATTCCAAAACGATTGTTCGTGTTGAAATTCCCAAAGGTTGAAAAATCAAAATTATTTAGAGGTTGCAAATATTGATATTTTAAATCCAAGGTTGGTAATAGGTTGTTTGTCTTGTAGTTAAGGTCGATTTTGCTTAAACTTATCGAATTTTGAAGTAAATTCAATTCTGGAGGTAAAGGCAAGTTTTCCAAACCGTTTGAATTTGAAAAGTTGTTGTAACTATAATTACACAAAGAGTCTAATTGTTCTAAACCCCATCGGGTTGGAATACTATTTTGAGTTAATTCGATGGGTGTATTGTTTTCTGCCCACAACCAAGAATTAATAATCATTTTTGATTTGAGCTGTTTCCATTGAATTTCCAACAATTTTGCCCGGTACTGCTCCAGTTGAACATAGGTTTCCAACGTATCCACGGAATTAGAGGCCCCGGCTCTAAATAACTTTCTTAACCCATTTTGCCTATTCTCCGCATTGG
Organism: Bacteroidota bacterium; assembly: GCA_046048755.1. Taxonomy (GTDB): domain Bacteria; phylum Bacteroidota; class Bacteroidia; order NS11-12g; family UBA955; genus JAGKXC01. Next base: position 2,864 of record JBJOFM010000202.1, read on the forward strand.
ATATCATTAATTCAATACGGTTACTACTTTCGGTCCAAATTTGCCAATCTATGTAATGCTTTACCAATTCATTTAACAGTTCATTAACCAGCACTTCCCGTTCCCAATAACTCATGGTTTTTAGGGTTTTAGCTTTTTGAAAATCAGCCCGTTTCTTATCAATTAATAAGTCTTTTAAAACGGGTATACTCACGCCCGAATATTGAGTGCCAGATTTCCCTGTATTATCCATGGGGTTCAGGTACTGTCCGGTTCTGTACTCCGTTCCCATTTGAAATTTAATTCCGGTTCTCGTTGCACTTTCTAAGGAAAAACTCTGAACTTGGTAATAAGAAATATTATCAAAGTTCTTTTGATTTTGCTGAAAAGATAGGGTGGGGTCGAATGCTCCTCTCGACCTTAGTAACTCTGATTTGCCTTTATTAATTTCTAAATTTGCCGACTTAATGAGGGGGTGAAATTCAATAACTCGATCAATTAGATCAACCAATCGAACTTCTACTTTTTCTAAACTATTGACAGACTGACTAAAAACGGAAAGGGGAAGAAATATTCCCAAGGCTGCTGTGGCTATGGATTTAAAAAATCTCATGAAGAGGACTTTTTGCGGAATTTACTATCTTGCTTTTCGGTGGATTTGTAAAAATCCGAAGGGAATCCGTTGATATTTCGCCAGATTTCGTACCATACAGGAACGCGATTTAGCATTACATATCCTCTTGCTCCAACACCAACCCGCAATTCTTTGGGCCATTTCTTTTTATCAAAATTAGGTTTTACTAAAACCCTATATTCTCCATTAGCGTCGATAGCATTGTCAATGGCATATACTGTACCTGGAAACGTTCCGTAGGTAGCAGCAGGCCAACCTGAAAAAACGATTGTTGGCCAACCATCGAATACAAATTGAACATCTTCGCCCCGTTGAAATAGAGGTAAATCAACGGGTTTCACCTTCATCTCAACCGCCAATGTAGCACCTCCGGGTACTATCGTACAAATTGGATCACCGGCCTTTACTGTTTCTCCTAATCCGCGAATTAAAGTTTGTGTGATTAAACCTGATTGAGGAGCCGTTATAATGTAAAATCCATTTCTGATTGAATAACTGGAATAGGTATTTCTTAATTTACTGATTTCTGCTTCTGTTTCTAACTGACCCGATATTGCAGAAAATCGCTCACTTTCGGTTTTTGCTAGTTTTTCTCCGTAATCGGCACGTACGTTTTGCAATTCAATTTTTGCCATTTCATAGGCATTTTGTGCAATTCTAACTTTGGCTTCCAGTGTTAATTGCTTTGCAATTGCTTCTTGCCATTTTACTCTCCGATTTTCAATTTCTACTGGACTTCGTAAAACATCAACTCCCAGAATACTATCACGCTCAAATTGTCTTTTGGCTATTTCCGCATTTTTTACAGCTGCTATTAATTCTGCTTGTTCTGCTTTCAGTTTTAATGCTTCCTGTTCGATTTTATTTCGTGCTTTTTGCAAAGACAAATCTCTATTGGATTCAAGCTGTGTTATTTGTTTATTAATTGCTCCAATTTTTGAATTATAGCTTAATACACTTTGTTCTTTTGCTTGTATTTGAATTTCCGTTTGGTTTAATAACTCTGGGTTTAAGTACTCACTGTTTATTTCATCCAAAACCGCTATCGTATCCCCTTTGTTTACATAATCCCCTTCTTTTACCTTCCATTTCGCTATTCTACCGGCAATAAAAGTTTGTACTTCCTGAGGACGTTCTTCGGGTAGAAAAGTAGTTACGGTGCCTAGCGTTTCGATATTTTGAACCCAAGGTAAGAACAGAAAAATGATAACCAATACCAGTGCACCAGTAAAAAATTTATTAATGCCTTTTCCTACATAGACATTGTCATGGAGCCAATCCGACAATTTATCCTGGATAAGGGATTTATTCATGGGATTTCCCTCCTTCTTTTAGCTTAGAAATACATTCAAGTTTCTCGATTGCTATTCCGGCATCATAAACGTATTCTACCGTTAAAATCAGTTTTTCAACTCCATCTAATAAAGTAATAATCAAAATCTCCGCCGCTAAAAACTGACCTAAAGTGATTTCCTGATTGATTAATAAACTACTTCCAATAATTAACATAGTTGCTGTTAATACAACCTTTGCCGCAATGGCAAAGAAAATTTGCTTTCTTAAAATGGAGAAGTGTTTATTTCGATAATATACGTAGCCGTCTATATTGTCTATTAATTTTTGAGTTAACTTCTGCATTCTACTTTCATTCAATTCACCAACCGCCATTTCACGGATTGTATCCGATGTTTCAAATTTGTAAGTACTTTCTGAAGCTGCCGATTCAAAACCGGATTTCCAAGTGAATTGTAATCCGAAGTAGACAATTATTACAATGAAAAAACCTAAAACTAAAAAATTGGGGTGATAAATTGACAATAATGTTATGCCAGATAATATTTGCAACATTTGACCAGAGAAATCAAATACTAGTTTTGAAAAACTTTTTTGTAATGTGACAATATCCAAAAAACGTGTTGATTTAGTTTCTAAGGTTATATTGTCATTTGATTCTCGAAAATCATTTAATTGTTCAGAGAAATTAATTGCATATCGAACAAATAATTTTCGTTGAAGTGTGTCTAAAATTGTTACTTGCGCTAATCGAGTAATTCCTGAAAAAGCAACTAAAATAGATATGCCAATTACTAGTATATACCAGCTTGAACTTAATTTCCCTGTCATTACGATCCCTACAATTGTTTGTATACCCAAGGGTATAGTTAAACTCATTGCTCCAGCCAATATGGCGTAGATAAAGAGATAACGAATGTTTCGTTTCTCAATTCGGACCAAGCGCAAACTGGAAGAAATCGGTGAATTTGTCATTGTTTTTGCGAAACTACTTTCGAAAATAAAGAATAAGGAACTTATGGATAACAACCAATTCTATCAATGGTTTATTTTCCTCGACCTTGAATCATAATTAAGGCGGTATATGCCATAATTTTAAAGTCTAAGCCCAATGACATATTTTCTAGGTATAGAATATCATATTTCATGCGATCCACCATTTCGTTTACATCTGAGGCGTAACCATATTTTATTTGTCCCCAAGAAGTTATACCCGGTTTTATACGATGTAATCGTCGGTATATTGGAGCGATTGATACAATTTGTTCAATGAAAAAACTGCGCTCCGGCCTAGGACCCACTAAGCTCATTTGTCCAAATAATACATTGAAAAATTGAGGCAATTCATCCAAACGAGTTTGTCTGAGAAAAATACCAATTTTGGTTCTACGATCATCTTGATCGTGGCTTAATTTCGGTGTACCATTGGATTCCGCATTATTTTTCATGGATCGGAATTTTAGGATTTTAAATGTTTTCCCCTTGTAACCAATCCTATCTTGTTTGAAGATTATTGGTCCTTCACTGTCAATTTTTATGACGATTCCAATAATAAGAAATATGGGTATTAAAAAAATAATTGCTATCACGGAAACCACAATATCAATAGCTCTTTTTACGATTTTTTGCCAAATTGGCATTACC
>JBJOFM010000203.1:0-3073 GCA_046048755.1 Bacteroidota bacterium
GTACTACTCCGATTCATACACGCGGCACACCATTTTTCGATTCCAGACAACGAATACGTCATCAGAATCTGCGCCGATAACCCATTCATTTCCAAAACGTTACTACGGATGCTAGCGAATCAAGTCAACGAAAGCCTCCATTCAGATTACCTCAGCTTCGCGTTTAACCAAACTCCAGGAATAAAACTTCATGCCGGTATTTTTTCTGAAATAGTAAAAATTTCCGCATTAAAATCCATCCATCAAGAAAACAATCCATGGTACAATGAACATGTTACCATTGGAATTTACAGCCAACCGAATTCATTTCAAGTAAATCTCATCGAATTACCCGAATCTTGGAGAGACCGATTTGAAGAAATTCGATTAACTATTGACGATGAAGTAGATTGGAATTTCATCCAAGAATTATTCCCCATTTTTCAAAATCAGGATTTTACAGAATTTAAACCCACATTATTATCCAATAAAAATTGGGTAAATTTGATGGCTAATCAGATTCGCAAATACCAAAAATAACACATCGAATGTCTCATTCTCATACCTATATCATCGGCGAAATTGGCCAAAACCACAACGGTTCTGTGGATATAGCCAAATTAATTATCGATGCGGCGGCAAGACCCGTAAAAGACGATTTATTCCAAATGGAATTACCGCGAATGGACGCAGTAAAACTAACCAAAAGAGATTTAAATCAAGAACTTTCAGCCTCGCAAATGAATCGGGAGTATAATAGCCCCCATTCCTTTGGTAAAACCTACGGTGAACATCGTCAAAAATTAGAATTATCAGACGACCAACATTTCGAATTATACCAATATGCTAAAAGTTTGGGACTCGATTTCGTAGAAACACTGTGCGCTACGGGATGCTTGTCCATAACTAAATATTTCATGCCGGACCGATTAAAAGTTGCGAGTAGGGACCTAACAAATTTACCACTATTATCGGCACTCGCAGAAACCAAAATTCCCATCATTTTATCAACCGGCATGGGCGGTTTCGAAGAAATCGATAGAGCCATCGAAGTCATTCAACACTACCATAGCAACATAGCTGTATTGCATTGTGTTTCCGAATATCCCACACATCCAGACAACGCCAACCTACTGTCTATAAAAGCCTTACAAAAGAGATACCCGGAATTTACGGTGGGTTATTCCGATCATACTGTAGGCATTTCTGCACCCGTTTCTGCCGTTGCCTTAGGTGCTAAAATCCTAGAAAAGCATATCACATTAGACCGCAGGATGAAAGGCACAGACCAAGCGGGTTCCTTGGGAGTGGATGGCATTCACCGGATGGTTAGAGACATACGCTTAATGGAACGATCATTGGGTGTAGAGGATGTATTTATTTGTGACTCAACTGTGAGTGCTAAGCATAAATTAGAACGCTCCATCGCTACCAATAAATTCATAAAAAAAGGATCTGTAATCGCCGAAAACGACCTACACCTGCTGTCCCCAGGAGACGGGTATAAATGGCACGAGAAGCCAAGTATTGTAGGGGCCATTGCCAAAGAAGACATTCCAGAGAACGAAATTATTTACCCAAAACACATCAACTAGCTCATGAGCTTCCTTACCGAATTACCCAAATTAATTATTACCGATATAGACGGTGTTTGGACCGATGGAGGAATGTATTACGATAAGTTCGATAACGAATTTAAAAAATTCAATACAGGCGACGGAGCCGGACTCATTTTCTGCAGAATGTTGGGTATTGAGGTAGCCATCATCACCGGAGAAAACACCCCCATCGTAACACGAAGAGCGGAAAAATTAAAAATAAACCACGTCTACTTGGGCATTCAAAACAAATTAAAGGTTGCCCGTAAATTGTGCAGTGATTTGAATATATCTTTAAGTGAAGTTGCATACATCGGCGATGATATTGGCGATATTTCGTTACTCCGGGAAGTAGGTTTCAGTGGAGCCCCTGCCAATGCCATGGAGTATGTAAAAAAAGAAGTGAATTGGATTGGTGAAAAAAAAGGAGGAGATGGAGCATTCAGGGAATTTGTTGAGTTTATTATTTCAAAACATCATTCCTTGGACAACTTGGTAAATCAATACGTTCAAAGCACCCTAGAACTATGATTGCTTCGCTAATTCAATCTGCAATCTCCGTTGCAAAAGTTCTCATCCGAAGTAAATTCTTTCTTCCCAAATACTCACCCAAAAATCCCCAAATATTGATTCTTGGCACGGGCCCATCGGCAAAAGGGGCATTGGAATTTTTAAAAACCAATAATAGTGCCGTTCCATTGTTAGCCGTCAATAAATTTAGCTGTCAACCCGATTTCTTCCAACTAAAACCATCCTATTACTTAATGTTGGATATGTACTTTTTCGATTTTTCCGAAAACGTATACTACAACCCCAACCAACACCCAATCGTATCGTTTAAACCCGACTTCGAGCAAACCCAACGCATGATTAATGAAACATGGGAAGCGCTAAAATTAGTAGACTGGCCGATAACGTTTTTTGTCCCTCAACTCTATGCTAATAGCTTCATAGTAAAACACTTAGCATCCACCAATGAACATATCTCCTTTCACACGTATAATTATACCGTGGTAAATGGATTCCCCTCGGTGAAAAACTGGTTTTACAATCTTAGACTTGGATCCCCGCAATGCGAAAATGTAATAAATTCCTGCATCATGACCTGTATTCAGAATGGATTTAAGACCATCTATTTTGCAGGAGCCGATCATAACTTTCATATAAATATTAATGTTGCCGATGATAACACAATCATCCGAACCGAAAGTCATTTCTACGAAGATAAAAATCAGAAACACCCATTATTAAAACAAAATCCGGATGGAACCACCGGAAAAATAACACTTAAGGAATTATTTCACAGCTTAGTGAAAGTTCATGCAGGTTATGAGGAAACTCAACGATATGCAACCGTTAAAAATATCGAAGTATACAATTTAACTCCCGGCGGATATGTGGATGCTTTCCCACGAAAATATATAGAAACGTTACGTTCTTAGTCCACTGAAATAACAACTCTATTATTGGAAAGTGATAGAAATATTTACATTTCC
>JBJOFM010000204.1:0-2560 GCA_046048755.1 Bacteroidota bacterium
GTTTTTACCCGATTTACTGGTAGCGCCGGAATTATCTTGGCCGTTCCCATGGTTCCCGTTTCTTCCGGAATTTCGATCGGAAATATCATCGCTGTCACTGCCTGAATTCGCCGGTTTGGGAGGCCTAGCCGATGCGGGATCGGGTGCCGGATGGTTGGAAGTAGGAGTATCGTTCAAGTCTTCGGGAAGCAATACCATTCGGTCTTCTTCCGAGGTGCCTTGGATGGGGATTTTCGACAAAAAACTGTACAAGAAATCGTAATCTTCTTTGCTGGCGATTTCCGAAATCCGATAGGGCTGTCGTTCGCCCTTTACCTTAAATGAAATGTATCGAATGTCGTTAATTGCATCGATGCCGTTGGTTAAATCCTTGATCTCATCCAGTTGCACCATGAGGGCATTGTAGTACGATTTGAATACGATAAAGCCGCCAAACAAAAACGCTCTGCAATGGTTCCAATCGATCCCACTGGATTTTACTTTTCCGTATTTGCAATCTACCCACCAATAAATCGGCCTGCCGGTGAAGGATTTGAAGCCCATCCATTGGTAAAAGGGAATGAGGTCTTCGCCTTTTCGATGCTGGCGCTGGTTTACTACTTTATGGAAATGCTCCAACTGCAACTTTTGCGAGTTCAAGTTGCTAAGCGAAAGCAGCAAACCGTACCGTGATACTTTCACCACATTTTCCAATTCCACTTCTTGATGGTCGATATTGTCGATCCAATCCCGATACTGCAAGTGTGCGAATTCTTCCCAAAACGGAAGAAGATCCGAGGGTGGGAGCAGGAGGTGTTTGATGGTGAGGATGATGGCGTTCAGATCATCGTCGCTGAATTCGGCGTCTTCCAACAAGAGTTGGGTTTGGGCTCGGGCGAGCTCCAGATTTCGGGGTTTTGCTGCTACTTCTTCGGATTTGGGGATGGCCAATGCGGTAAACATGGCTCCCATTTTTTGCATGGTAGGAAGGATGGCGCCTTCTTGCTGAGCCCAGTCTTTTAGGGCATTCCAAAGGATTCGCTTATTGTTGTTGATGGTTTTTTCGCCTTCGGTGCAGTTTGCATCGATGTTGGCAACATCCTCCGCTTGCAGTTGGTCGAACTCGCGTTCGTCAAAATACGCGCACAAATCCAGCAAATGCTGGTTATCCCGTTTGGTAAACAGGAACCCGAGTTGTTTGTAGGAATCGTGGATATAATTCAGAATGGAATTGTACATACTGTGGTTACAATAATAGTTGTTTTTAGTTGTCGTTTAATTTCTAAGACAGCCCAAGGGCACAATCCAAACCCCATCTTTTCGCTTGTAAGCGACTTCACCAGCGGTTAATATCATCAAGAAAGCAGGTTCCCCCATTTTATTAGTGTCTACGATATTTTTTAGTTTCAATAGGTTATTTGCCGCCTCTTCTATCTGCTTTTGCCCCATTTTTACTTCAATAGCTGCCCATCGGCCATCTCGAAGCCTAACGATTAAATCAGATTCAAGATTGTTTTTATCCCGATAATGGAATACATCACCATCATTGGCTTGTGCATAAATTCTAATATCGCGGGTACAAAGACTTTCGAACAAAAAACCAAAGTATTCAAAATCATTGAACAAAGCATTGGCTTTTAATCTTAATGCGGCTGTTGCAATGGAGGGATCCACGAAATGCCGTTTTGCCGAAGTGCGAATCGCTGTTTTGGAACGAATAGACGGCATCCAAGCCGGTAAATCCTCAACTACAAATATTCGCTGTAATGCGTGTATATAGGAATGTATTGTTTTATCCGAAACACTGAGATCATTTGCCTCAATATCCTCGGTGATTGTTTTTAAGCTAGCCATGGTAGCCGTATTTCTTGCTAACGATCTGAGGATTGCTCTTACCCGATCTGGGTTTTTATCGATTTTATCTACCTCCGATATATCATGATTGATAACGGCTTCCAAATAATCGAATGCATTCTTATGCGATAGTTGTGTGCTAAGTTTCAAGCTAGAGGGCCAGCCACCCCTGCAAATTGCATGCGCTATATTTTCGATACTAAGCGATGAAGTGGCGTATTCGGTGGTTTGACTTCCAGAAAAAAGAGCTCCTAAGGATATTTCGCCCGAAGACTCTTTCGACTCGAATAAACTCATGGGTCTCATTCGCATTCTAGAAATTCTTCCGGTACCGGTATGAGCTGTTGCATTGTCCTTAGGGACTGCGGAACCCGTTAGAATGAATTGACCCAGTAAACCGCGTTGATCTACCTCAAATCGTACTGCATCCCAAAGTACGGGTGCCATTTGCCATTCATCGATAAGTCTAGGTACTTCTCCTCTAAGTAGTTGGGAAGGTTGGGCATCTGCTAGGGCAAGATACGATGAGCTGAAATCAGGATTTTGAAGATACAGTACGCTATTTGCAGCCATGGCGGCAGTACTTGTTTTTCCGCACCATTTAGGACCTTCAATTAAAACAGCGCCCGAAGTTTCGAGTGCTATTTTTAGCTCTAAATCGGATAGTCTCTCCAAATACCCTAAATTTTTCATAGTAAATAAATTAACTTCTGCAAATATATAGTTT
>JBJOFM010000205.1:0-3108 GCA_046048755.1 Bacteroidota bacterium
GTCCATTTTTATATTTTGAATTTTGACGAAAATCCATATGAAACATTCTGCTCGTCGTTTTTTATTCGCATCATTGCTGCCTCTTACGGCTTGGTTGATCATAGCTCTTGTATTGCATCACATCGCTAATCCATGGTGGGCAAACGCCGAGTTCAATAAATGGAACATGTATCAACCTGTTGTGGATGAAAGGAGGCAGAAAGCTATGCACCTCAAATACGCGCATCAAAATACTGAGGTTGCCAATACTCTCGTTATCGGCACTAGTCGCTCCACCTACTACCCAGCTGACGCATTTGGTGTAGATCAGAAGGTGTTCAATTTTGGACTCAGTGCACTTGCTGTTGAAGATTACGACGACGTCATACGCTTTTACAAAACATATCGCCCTACACCTGCTCGCATATACGTCATGATGGATTTATTGGGCGTTTCAAAGGCAGAAGCTATGCAACGCGTTCCGTTTTCACAATATGTGGACGAACTCGACACGCCATTTTATCGAGCGCGTTTGTCGATGAGTTGGGATACATTTACCAATTCGCTCGATGTTTTGAAGTTAAATATTTCAGAAAAAACCAGAAATAAAGAGCGCACGTATTACATAGGCACTCATGAAAAGCATCTAAATATCGCTACTGATAATGAACGGAAAGCATTGTATCAAAAATATTTCCGAGAGGAAGTTCCTTCACGCTACGGTGTAAAATTTCAGTACAGAGATGACTTTGTAGAATTACTGAGAGACATCAAAGAGGCCGCCCAAGGTTCAGAATTAGTCGTGATCGTAACGCCAGTCCATGAAAGCCTCAGCAAAAGAGTGATGGACATGGGTCGATATGATGATTACGCAAGATGGATGCATGATATGGTTGCCGAATTCGGGCAGGTATATGATGCGTTTTCGCCAACTGCCTTTACGTCTGCAGAGCATAATTTTCGAGACTCTCATCATGCATACCCTGATAAATGTAGAGAGCTTATGAGAGAAGTCTTAGTCGGTGGCGGCGCGAATGCTATATTGGTCGATGACGAAAATATACAACAGCATATGATTCAAGCTAAAAACGCATGGGCAACTATGCAGTCAAATGTCGAGATAAAGTAGTTAGCCTTTTCAAAACGGCAGATTTGAGCCGCTATTATTTGTCCCACGAAAAAAATTTCAGCGTGGGGCGCTGCCTAATACCTCAATAAAATGATACCATGACGAGGCATCACTCATCGCTGTTTCGGGATAAGGAACTCTAATTGTAAGATCCGGAGATTGTTTGCTCGAAAATCCTGCACACCAAGGAATATCAGAGATAACTCTTGAGTCAAATTGCTCTTCAGGTGCTGTAAAAAATAGAACGAGATCTAAAGGGTATGATTGACTGTGATCTAAAACGCGCAAGTATTTGCTTGCTGTCATGTTTTCCGGCATAAAAGCCCTTTCTGCGTTATGGGCATTCAAATCGCACGGAGCATTGATAAGAAAAAAATGAAAATCTGGTTCCTGCCGGATTAACTTCTCCACAGCTGGGATTGAGGCAGCACAAATTGCAGGGTCATCCGAGAAGATGATTACGACTTGCCATGGTTTGCTCTGTCTGTATGGCGTCTTTGGCAATCTTGACTGAGTTCGTAAAAATGGTTTTCTGACGCCCAATTTCCATCGATTATGAAACCAGAAAACATCGCTGCGACTTTCGCTAAGCGAAACTTCAATGCCCTTCATAATCACTGAAGTATCGCAAGAATCGTTATCAGCATGCTTTCGTAGATTGATATGCCAGCGCGCGTGACCAATTCTAGATAACGAAACATAAAATATGGCAGCCTCAGTTCGTTTGTGCAATATTTCCACCAAAGGAGTGCAAGAAGTGATTCTACCAAAAAACGGCATACGCACGCCTGAATTGCCTGCATTTTGATCAGCAAGAATTCCGAGTAAACCTCCGTCACGCAAGTGAGAACAAGCCCCAATAAAGCCTTCCTTATTTGAAAACAACTTTGTACCCGAGCTCATACGGCGCTTCATCACCTTGGCATTCATCAGCGGATTATTCAGTGGTCGAAAGAATGCAGCGCTGGGTCTTGACGGGGCGAGCAACATATTGAGCCTGGCAAGAATTTCCCAGTTACCCATGTGGGCCAAAACAAGGATAACTCCCTTCGAATGGGAGGTTAACTGTTGCTTTAACATCTCCAATCCAGAAATTGAGACATGTTGCTCGACAATCTTATGATCCATCAAAGCCAACTTCATACCACACAAAATATTTGCGGCGGTTGTTTTAAAAATGGATTTTGACAATTCCTGAACTTCATCGTGATTTATCAAGTGCCCCCAAGCAATGCGACAATTCCGAATCACAATCCTACGCCTAGAACTAAATAAATACCAAGCTATTTGCCCAACAAATAATGAAACTTTGTCCACTAAGCTCACAGGAAAAAAACGCAATAGTAGCTCGAAAACCTATATGACTAAATATTCGATCCAGTGGTAAATGTTTGGTTTTGTGGAGATTTTACTCAATGTAATAGGATTATTGCTATTCTGCTTATCGATTCGAACAACTTAAGTTCGCTACGAGTTGATGATTACGAATCCATGGGACGCAAGAGGATTGCCATACAAAATCACAATTTAACAATAAAAAAAATGATTTCCACAAATAAGCACCAACTGAACATGGATTCCATGTAGTGCTTAAGAATCGACTCGGCACTCAGAGTCTCAACCATCCGCATCAAAGAATGCCTCGAGAACCCCACTCGCATGCTTCTGGAAATGTGATTTGGGTCGCAAGTCTCAGGTACTAAAGTCAAAAGTCGGAACCCCCGGCGTGAATTATCGTGATCACGAATCCGACATTCCAACTATGTCTCCCCGCACCAATGGTGCATTACTCTGCAGCCTAGGGAATCAAATGCCACGATAATTTTAAGCCCTGAAGGGGCGCTAGACCTTTGCTGCTTCATCACAATCCGATTTTTCTAAGGAATTTTTGTGTCGATTCGTTGGAACTCATAACAACGAACCCCACAAAAAATTATGAGTATTCACGCCACACTGAGCCCCCAAGTCCAAGAGCGCCTTGAGGCACAAAAACGCAATTC
>JBJOFM010000206.1:0-4152 GCA_046048755.1 Bacteroidota bacterium
ATTTATAGCTCGTTTTAAAAACATCCGAAATCTTTAAGGCAAATCAAAAACTTCAATAATAACTTATGAGAACAAAAACGATTTTACTAATTTCAGCCATCCTCTTTTCGCTCCTAGCCAAAGGACAAGAAAAAGAAGGGAAACTTGATTTTAGAGTTGGTTGTGGAGTTTCTCTTTTGGGGACAGGCGACATGGTAGCTGTTGTATATGAAAATGAACTCAACTACAAAATAAATAATTACTTAACAAGTTCTATATCGATCAATTTAGGTCGTAGTAACTATGGTATTTTTGAAACCACCTCATTTACTCAAGGAAACCTAAACATTTACCTTTCGCCGTTCAAAAACAACAAAAGGACTGACTTTAGAATTGGGACTGGATTGACGAGATATTCTGTTTCCGATGCCTATATTTCGAGGTGGTCATTTCAGAATGGGAAGATGATTTACACTGAATATCAGATTGAAACAAGAAACAGTTACGGGGTTAATTTTGTGATTGAGAGATCCTCACACATAACAGACAAGCTCCTTGCGGGTGTAAAGTTGTATACCCAACCCTATTTCAATGGTGATATCAATACAGGGATTTTAATAAATTTAGGATACAAATTATAGCCCAACCTCACCCAAACCATTCATTTATTACGTCAGAAATGAACACTATTAAATGTAATATAACAACATTTATTTTATTGTTTTTCGGATTACAGACCTTGAGTGCTCAAAACAATGACACCTGCTTAGCATTTATCCCACCTGAATCATTAGAAGGAATAAATATGACCTCAGTTTTAAAAGGATATCCAGGATCAGTAATCCAGTTTGATAATGTGTATTATGATCCCCACAGATATGGATCCTTCTTTGTAGCTTCCTGCAATCCCTACAAACAACATACTTGGAATTCTGAAGGTTATTTTAGCAGTGGAGGAATGAATGGGGAAGTATTAATTTCTTTTAGTAAACCAGTTTTCAACTTTACATTTGTCAGTGGTGCTATGAATTGGGGGGAAAAAATGATTATTACAACCAATGATACAAATAGTAAAATAGTTCCGATTGATTCTTGTGATTGCAAATTGGTGAGGGACACTCTAAAAGTAAGATATGAAAAAAAAGATGATCAATGGGGTGCCGGGGGTTGTGGAAAATGGAAAATAACCTCATTGAGAGGATTTACATCTGCAAAATTCAAGTTAATATCCGGTGATTCACGTTATACGAATAGTGGTTCAGGTTTTTACCTTACATTTTGTAAGTGCAATTTTAGGGAGTTTAGAACCGTAAGAAAATCTCAAGAAATCAGACTTTGTTTTGGTGATAGTGTAAAGGTCGGAAATAAAAATTACAAACAACCGGGAAAATACACTGATACACTTTTGGGTTTGTTTGGTTATGATTCGATTGTTACAACTGCAATCATTGTTGATTATAAAAAAGTAAGTGTAATAAATTTGACCAAATGTTCTTTTGATAAAGTAGTAATTGCTGGGAAAACATATAAAACTGGGGGAAACTACAGGGATACAATTCGGAGTACAAATCAATGCGATTCGCAAATTTATGTAATAAACATTCTTGACTCCTCCTGTAATTTTAACATCTATATACCAGACGCATTCACACCAAATTCAGATGGGCCCGAACAAAATAACATCTTCCTTCCTTATTCTGAAAACGTTAGAACATTTAGAATGACTATTTATAATCGATGGGGAGGTAAAGTCTACGAAACCAGTAATTCCTCCCTTGGTTGGGATGGAACATACATGGGAAAAAGGGTTGGAGATGGGGTATATGTTTATTCAATAGAAATCGAAACACATTTAGGTAAAAAATACCAATTTAGCGGTGTGGTAAATTTGGTAAATTGAAAATATTTAAAAACAAAAGTTATGCAAAACAAAAAATGATCTACTTGCACTAACCATACGATGAAATTAAATAAAATCATATTCGGCACATTGCTCCTATTCTTCTCTTCTCACAGTTATGGGCAGCAAGATAATTTATGGATATTATCAACCCAGAACTCTCTGCTTTTTAATGTGGGCAAGGTTGAGGTTAAAAGCGATTATAGATTTGGTCCGTCCGATAGAGCTAAATCTAGTATTTGCGATAGTAGTGGCAATCTTAAACTATACACGAATGGCGATAGTTTGTACAATTCCAAGAATGAATTGATTGAGAATGGGAGCAATATTGGAGGTCATGGTAGAGGGAATGTTAAAATATTGGAAATGCCCAATTCACCCAATAAATATTTGATAGTGTGTGCGGATGTCCCAATGGGTGGTGCAGCAGTAAAATCAAGAGGTCTTACATACAGCATCGTAGAATATAGTGCTAAGAACCCCGCAGGCATCGTCTCCAAAAAAATGGTTCCAATTTTACCTAAAATAGACATTGAATTTTCGATCATAAAAATGATGAATGATTCGGGTTATTGGCTAGCGGCTAGGACCTTGAAAAGCAGCTTTGATAGCGTATATATATTCAAAATCGATGGAACAGGTGTCAAGTGGCATTTGAATCAAAAAGTAAGAATTTTAGATAGCGATTGCAAACTGACGTATCCTAAGTGTGGTCCTTTAAATCAAACCAGCAACAGAATTAAATTTTCTCCATTGGGAAATTTTCTCGTAGTTAATTCTGAATACCGGGGATACAATATTTTTGGTTTCGATGTCAAAAAGGGAGAGTTGATAGCCTCTCATCAAATATTAGATTCCTCTGTAAATTCAAACTTTGAATTTAGTCCAAATGAGAAATATTTTTACTGTCGCCATAATTATTCCGGTTTGATGCAATATGAATTTGCTGATTTTTTGGTAAATGATTCTATTCATCAGGTGACGGGACGAAAAATATTAAACGGGAATTTCGGTGGAGACATTCAACTGGGTATTAATGGGCAAATTTATCTCACGAAAACACGCGATTATTTAATTGGTTGCATTGCCTATCCCAATGAGAAATTCGAATCCATTGAATTTACAGATTCCGCCATTAAATTATTGCTAGTTAACGACTATTTGTCAAGCAATACATATTATAATGGCTTGCTAAAATCGCGTCCAGATTTGTATTCAAATATTTCACACGGTTTGTCAAACAATCCAATTACTGGAAGTTATGTTGGGGCAGCAAGTCTGATATTTCGATTACCCCAAATAGTTCCAAACACTTTGCCTTCATATATCGAGCAATTGCCCATTTGCCACAAAGATTCCGTATTCTTTTATGCCCGTCATCAGCGCCGTCAAGATTCAATACATTGGTATGTGAATTCCACTTTGGTACAACACAACGAATCCAATTTTTTAAAATGTAAATCATTAAAATCGGGGAAATACAAAGTGACAGCAGTTGTATTTAAAAACGGCATTATTGATTCAATTTCAGGCAATTTCAATTCGCCGTACTTTGTCAATTTAAGTGGGACAACAAGTGCTTTTGTGGGGAAACTGCCTCTAACGGTAAATTTCCAAGGACAGAATGGCATCACGGGCCACACCGAATACAAATGGATTTTTGGGGATACTAAACAATCACCAAAGGATACCGCTTGGGGCCCATTGGTTAGTTACACCTACAACGATACGGGGCGATACAACCCAAGAATGATTGGCATAGTGGGTGGTTGCCGAGATACCATCGCGCTCAACACCATTACCGTTAGGGTGTTGGGTATGAAATTACTCAGTGATGAATTGTCGGTGCAGCTCTACCCCAACCCCACTGGCGCTGGCAACGAGGTGGTGCTGAGTATTGAAGGCAATAACAAATCGATGTGCATTACTGTTTACAACTCCGTGGGCAGCAGGGTGTCATCACATCGCATCGAAAAAGGCCAGCAACAAATTAAACTCATTGCTGCATCGCCCGGAATCTATTTCATTGAATTGGACGGTGCCGGAAATCAAATCAAGTGGGTGGTAGAGTGATTGCAGTAATGTTGAATGAGTGCAGATGATGGATTATCGGGAGCGAATTGTGTTCAGTTCGAATTTTAGGTCTACTTACATAAAGAATGTAACCCAATGTTTAAATAATTCATGTTCAAAAACATATTGATACATTTAAGCTGCTTGTTCGCTGCCGTTGAACTCAATGCTCAAGATAAGTGGGACGTAAATATTTCAGC
>JBJOFM010000207.1:0-4716 GCA_046048755.1 Bacteroidota bacterium
GCTAATAACTTGCGCATGAAATCCACCTCTATCCAACCAGAAATTTGCTGCTTTGGATGCCGCAGCCACTACGCTACTCTCCTCAATTGCCATGGGAATTGCGTACATTTCATTATTTATCAAGAAATTGGGAGCAACACCAAAAGGCATAAAATAATTACTCAACGTATTTTCAATGAATTCGTCGTGGAGTTTTTGAACTTCGGGTTGATTATGCCAATATCCGGACAACATCTCGTAGGATGCATTAGAATCATTGGTATAATTTGCCAGCAACCATTCGATTTTGGCCGATTTACTCAATTTACTGAAACCTTTTACTGGGTTTTTCATAGTTATTTAACCGTTAAAAAAGCATAAGCCATTTTTAGACCTTCTACTTGATGTTTTACAAAGTTGTTTAATTTTTCCTCGCCCAACAAAGCCATTTTCAAGAATGGAGATGCCTGAGCATATACCGATGATCTTTTTAATTTACTTAAGTGATAATAACCATCCAAGTAATTAGATATCCCACCCGATACAATAATATGTTTGCAATGAAAATTCTCCGGATTTTTTTCTACAATTCCATTTACCCATCCCGTCATTTCCTCCGCAGAGTGCCCAACAAATTGCATGGGTGCCAACCACTCTTGTTCCAACTCCGTCCTACGCAAATTCTCGAGTTTTGAGAAATTAGTTCCCCCAAATGCTCCATAATCCAATGCTTCTAGTGGTAATGCCGCCAAAGCAGAAATAGATGCCGGCCCAAAACCTTGTCCAACTTCCTTCACAATTACCGCAGAATTCAAAACTTCTAGAACCCGTTTAATCGTATCTAAGGAAGAAAATTTAAATCGATCGCCTTCGGGCTGACACCATTCCTGTAATGGATTCACATGAATAATTAGCCCATCGGCTTCCAAATCCCCAACCATTTTATTGAGTAAGTCTAATTTACCAAGTGCAATAAGCTCCTCAATCTGTGCAATCCCTAAATTGGCAAACAGGGGTTGATTTTTAATGTACTTTCTAACTTTAAAATCGGCAGCAAATGGGGTTCCTTCCAATACAGGTCTACAAGACCCTAATCCCATACCCAAACCATATTCGGCCGCTACTTCGGCTAATAATTGGTTGATCGTAGCCGCTTTCTAAGCACCACCGGTCATACTGCTAATCCAAATAGGTGCATTCATGACCCTTCCAGCAATTTCCACAGAGGGTAAATTAGCATGTGGATGCGGACTCAATAATGGTTCGTAATAAAAACGAGAATCGCTGTGAATTATCTGCGATTCGAAGGCCAATTGTATATGGTCTAATTTTCTGGAACTGGAATCTTGGTTACTCAATCTAGGTTCAAAGTTACCATAAAATTACAACGATAACTTGGGATTGTTTTTATGTCGATCTTTATCTCTGGAGGTTTTTTTCTCCAAATTCTTGTAGAAGGCCTCTGTGAGGTTAACACCGGTTTGATTCGCTAAGCAAATTAACACCCAAAGTACATCGGCCATTTCTTCCGATAACGCATCGGGATTTTCCCCAGCTTTAAAGGATTGATCGCCAAATTTCCGACTCATGATACGCGCTAATTCGCCCACCTCTTCCGTTAAAATCGCCAAATTGGTTAACTCGGAAAAGTATCGCACCCCGATGGTTTGAATCCAAACATCTACTTTACGTTGTGCATCATCCAATGTTAAATCATCCAAATTCACGGCCGAAGGAGCGATGTTATCTTCCATGGTATCAAATATCGAAAATTTAATCGAATGGAGAATCAAATCCATCGAAATCAGGCAACACCAAATCTTTCGCACTGAGTATGGGATTATCGATCCCATATTGGGAGAGATTCCACTTTATATTGAGCGATTTGGAATCCCACTTGATACCTCCTTCGGATTGTGGATGGTAATAATTTGTGCATTTATACAGAAAGATTGTATGGTCTTGCAACGTAACAAAACCATGGGCAAAACCCGGTGGGATATACATCATCTCCTTGTTCTCAGCGCTTAATAATCGGGCAACATGCTGTCCATAGGTGGGGGATTGTTTACGGATATCAACCGCAACATCCAATACCGAACCCGTGATTACTCGCACTAATTTTCCTTGATCGTAGGGCTTAACTTGATAATGCAAACCACGTAATATACCCTTGTTGGATAAGCTCTGATTATCCTGAACAAAATGTGGATCAACCCCAAAATCATGAAGCGCATCTTGTCTGTAACTCTCAAAAAAATGACCTCGGTGATCCTCGAACACCTTGGGTTGAATGAGCAATAAATTAGGCAATAATTCCGTTATTTGCATAACTAAACACAAAACACACATATAAATTTGTGTTAGACAAGGAATAATTACTTTAATTGCAACCAAATAATTAACATCCCATGCAAAACCGAGAGGAAAAAAACAACAAACCGCTGTTGTACACATTAATTGCCATTTTATTACTAATTGTAGTGGTAATGTTTTTTATGCTTCGAAACACCAAAGGTGAGCTGTCAACAACAGTGGCAGCAAAAACAGAAGTAGAAAATCAACTAAAAGGAAAAGAAGAAGCACTAAGTCAAGCAAATCTGCTAATCGAACAATACCATCGCGATTCAGTAGCTTTAGCGGGACAAAACAAATCCATGAGCGAAGACTTGATTCTACGCAAACAAGAAATTGCAAAATTAGTTGCGCAGATAAAATCCAATAAAGCGAGTAGTGAATCCACCATTTCCGACTTAAATAAGAAATTAGCGGAACTAACCACAAAATTGGCCGAGTTAGAAATTAAAAACGAAGAACTTACACGCGAAAACACTACCCTAAAGAGTAGTAATTCCGAATTAAACAAGGAAGTTCAAACCTTGAGTAATGAGAAATCGAAATTGAAGAGTTTAGCTAGCCGATTGCAAGCAAGTGCATTGAAAGTTGAAACCTTAAAGAAAAAATGGTTGTCTGGAAAAGAAACAGGAACTTTACGTGCTAAAGATGTTGAAGCCTTTAGAATTAGTTTTAATATCAATGAAAACAATGTTGCCGATGCAGGACAGAAAACGATTTATGTGAAAATTACTGGTCCAGAAGGCACTACCTATCCTGGACCTGCAGGCGAAAGCACATTTGATTATGAAGGTAAATCTTCAAAGTACACCTACAAGGTTGTAACTGTTTTTGAAAAAGAAACTAAATCAGTAGAACCTAGTATTTGGAAACCAAACAATAGCCTAAAACCTGGTAAATATTCCATTGAGATTTACGCCGAAGGTTACAAAATGGGCTCAGCTATTTTGGATTTGAAATAATTCAAATAACACATTACTTTCACACGATGCAAAGCCCCGGAAACGGGGCTTTCTTTTTGAGCAAATCATCCAATTATACCAAATTTTTGGTAGAGAAATACCCGTAGAAATGTTGTTTATTTGGAGATCATCCCAATATGGCAATCCGCATTTTTTGTATTGAAGATCAACCGATAATTACGGAGGGTTATAAATCGTTTATAGACCAAAGCGAATTGCTGATGTGGTCCGGTAGCAGTAACGGGGGCGACGACTTGGAATTCAAACTAAAAGAACATCGATATGATATCATCATCCTAGATATTCACTTGGGAAACCTGAATGGATTTGATATATATCAACAAAATATACGGTCAATAACAAAAGTTCCTGTCTTGGTAATCAGTGCAACTGGCAAACTCAACAATATATTAAAAGCACGTAATCTAGGAATTGCAGGATTTGTCACTAAATTCATCACTTCCTTGGAATTTGAACAAGCAATCAAAAAAGCCACATCCCCCCCTAACCGTTTTTTTGTTAGTAACGATTTAGAATGCTTACTCAATGATTACGACAATAATAGAATTTCCCTACTACCATTAACACCCCGCGAAATTGAATTAATACCGCATCTGATTTCTGGAAAACCAAGTATTGAAATTGCTAAAACACTAAGCACAAGTTATTACACTTTAGAAACCCACAAAAAGAACATTTTCAAAAAACTCAATATTCAAACAGTATTACAATTATTACATTATGCTCAAGAACACGACTTGGTATAAGTTAATTCTGTTGTTATTATTTTCAGCATTTTCAGGTATTACCTGGTGCCAATCACCGATTATTTTGAATAAACAATTTGGCGAAAAACAAATTGCAATTTCTAGTTTTCGCTGGATCACACACAACACGAACGATCCACAATACGCCGATACTATCTTAAATCAAAGGGGTACCATTAGATTAGATAATTCAACCAATTTACACATTGGCTACAAGCAACCGTTAGCCTGGGTAAAATTTAAAGTAAAAAACAACAACTCAGACGATCCTATACTTTTAGAAATAGACAATCCTAGTTGGGATATTATAAGGCTCTACGAAATTACTCCGAAAGGAATTCAGTTAAATTACGAAACAGGCGACACTTTTTCATTCTTTAAGCGCCCTATACTTCATCGAGATTTCTTATTGCCTATTTCCATCAAATTAGACTCCACCGCTACCTATTTACTTCAATTAGATCGGCACGGTTCCTATATGAATATTGGATTACGCTTATGGGAAAAGAATACATTTATTGAATACAACGACAGTAATTCTTTGATTCATGGAATGTACTTCGGCAGCGTAATTATTTACATGATTTTTGCCTTGTTGCTATTCGTTATGATGAAAGACCTACAGTACTTGTATTACACAGGATGGTTATTAG
>JBJOFM010000208.1:0-6702 GCA_046048755.1 Bacteroidota bacterium
AAATATTACTTGGTTTAGCACTGCTTTTAGGTATTAAAAGCGGAACAGCCCAGTTTTCCTCAATGAATGTTGCGGGGTTAATGGTGCCAAAGTACATGATGTCTGGTGATTCAACTAGACGTATGCCAACGTTTATGCGTTTGCGATTACAAAATTTAATGCCTAATTCTGAGTATCGATATGTAATCCGAGGAATAAAATCTAGTGATTTTAATTCAAAAGCAATGGCGCCTGGAGCTGGTAACCCAATGTATGTAGATACTGCAAAGGGTAACTTTAGATATTATTCAAATACCGCTTATTGGACAGCTACTACGGCAGGACCCAATGGTGATGATACGTTAAAAACTGATTTTATGGGTGTTCATGAAGGTTGGTTCGGGCTTGTGGGAACGGGTAGTGCATCCTATTGGTCTCCGGGTACCAAAATTTATTTAGCAATTATAGCAGTAGGGCTGACTACAAACGATACAATAAGAATGTATTGTGAAGATTCATTAGAAGTTTTAACTGTAACCAGAAGCAGTTCTTCCAAGCGCGCTCAAGGTGTTTGGGGAAAATCCAAGGCTAGCGGAAAATCATTTGTTGCACTGTTTGATAATACAACAGGTGCCGGTAGACCTGAGTGTTTGGTGCCATTAGAAGGAAATTGGTGGAGTTATACCGGTAGTAATTTATCGAATTTAGTAGGCTACCATTTTAATAACTCTTATAAGAAAGCCAACAATTGGGGTGGATTTATTCCAAATGGTTTATCATCGGGTATTCGGAGAGTAGACCATTTAGCGGCTTCAAGTGGTATGAGTGTATATGCCAATAAAGATGCGGATGGTGAATGGGGACCTTCAGCAAAAAATACTGTTAGTTTAACCGGTGGATATTGGAATGAAATACTGCTTGATAATGATGATGCTGCATTGGTTCCACCAGCGATAGAATTTTGGTCAAGGAGCTCAACTACCTCTGAATCAGTTGGTACTTATAAAGTTTATGCCAAACGCATGTATGCCAACGAGGATAGCTCTTTTGCTCGTTTTTATGTAAGTGGCGGTACTGCTTTGGAAGGAGCCGGTAAGGATTTTACTGCTACAGAACGTTTAGTAAAATTTGCGGGTTCGAAAGGTGTACAATACGATACTATTTCAATCAATATTAATGATGATAATATCTCTGAAGGTCCAGAAATTATTGTTGTTGGTTTGGATAAGCCAACCAATGCGGCCATTGGAGTTGAAAGAGCCCATTCTATTACCGTTAATGACAATGATATCGCGAATATTTCTATATCTTCATCGCCCATCGTTGTTAAAGAAAATGCTGGTAAAGTTGGAATAACTTTAAAAATGGATAAAGCCGTTAACGCGTCTTCAAAATTAAAGTTAACAGTAATTAAGCAAGGCGATAGTACTTATATCCCTTCTGAGTTCGAATTAGGTTCAACCGGAAAAGATTCAGTTGTTACGTTAGGTAAATCAGGTAGTACTGATTCCATAACAATTTTTGCTAAGGTAAATGATGATTTCAAGGCGGACCCTAATGATACTGTAGTTGTACGTGTTAGACAAATTGAAGGAAATGCATTTTTAGCAGATTCGCTTATTACTATTGTGATGACCGATAATGATGGTCCTGCCCGAGTAGCTTTTGCAGGTCCTCGTGCATTTACAGTAAACGAAAAAGATGGTTCCTTTAATGTGAAAATCGCTGTTTTGAGTAGAACAGATGCTACTGCTGACTTCTCATTGCGTTGTTACACAGCACGTAGTTCAGCTACGGAAGGTGTGGATTTTAAATTTAATCCTACTTCTAAAATTATCAATATTGATTCTAAAACTCCAGATACGATTGTTGTTAATGTTCCAGTAATCAATGATGATTTACACGAATTAAATAAAACAATTTATTTTGGATTAGGTGGGTTATCAAACACCATCGTAAATAATAAAGACACATTAATAGTTTCTTTAATCAATGATGATTTACCGATTCATAAAATCAGTACCATTAATAAGCAAAATGCTACAACTGGAGTTGCCGATAGTTTAAATATTCGTTGTCGAGTATACGGAACCGTTTATGGTGTGAATATGCGTGTTACAGGTTTCAATTTCACCATAATGGATAATACCGGCGGAATTGGAGTATATAATAGTCCTAAAGTATTTGGATATGCTGTAAACGAGGGCGATAGTATTATGGTTCAAGGTAGAGTAGGTCAATTCCAAGGATTGGTACAAATGGATCAGTTGGATACTGTAATTGTTATTGCAACTTCACGTAAGTTAAAGTCACCTACATTGGTAACAGCCATGGGAGAATCTACGGAGAGTTCTTTAGTAACCATGCGCAGAGTTAAATTGGTGGATGCTGCCGAATGGCCTTCTACAGCGTTGAATGCAAATGGATTTAAAAATGTTCGTATTGTTGGTACTACAGGTAGAATTGACACGATGAATATCGATGCAGAAACAGATATTGATGGAAATGCAGCACCAGAAGGGTATTTTGATGTTATTGGAATAGGTGGTCAGTTTGATAACAGCAATCCATTCACATCTCGTTACGTTCTAAGTCCAAGAAGAATCTCCGACTTTACTGTTTCTCCATTACCGGTAGTGACATTCACAGAAACGTTGGATTCGGTATTTGAGGCAGCGGATTCTTTCCGAATGGATTTCAAAATAGCGCCAGCCGATGATAATTTCTCTTTCGATGTAGTTGTTAAGTCAGCAACTGCCGTAAATCCTGATGATTATGATTTTGCTACACGTAAAATTAATATCATTAAGAATACAAGTAGTGTTATGATTCGCGCAAATATTTCCGATGACAATGTTTACGATGGCGATAAGTTTGTAGAGTTTGCAATTCGTAATATTCAGGGTCCTGGAAAGATTGGTGTAGATTCAGTATTAGTATTGAAAATCAAGGATAACGAAGTAAATAATGTTAAGCGATTTGCATTGGGTGGAATTAAGATGTATCCAAACCCAACAAACGGAATGTTCACGATTCAATCAACTGCTGACATGACTGAGGTTAGGATAACCAACATGGTGGGAACAGTTATCTCTGAAAATACCGTAAATGCTAAACAGTTAAAATCTTCAATATCGGGTACTGCTGGTGTTTATATGATTCAAGTAAAATTGAAGGACGGTAGCGTATACACAGAAAGAATTCAATTATTGTAATTAGAACAAAGTATTTATTGGAGGAGGCCACTTCGTTTGAGGTGGCCTCTTTTTTTTAAGATAGTGCCAACATAAATTGATTAACTTCGCCTCACCTTGAAAGCTGTATTACAATTTTTAAAATATGCGGCCAATCACAAAGGGTTGATTGCGGCGAATTTCTTATTTAACTTACTGTATATTCTGTTTCAGTTAACATCGTTAATGATGATCATGCCCGTATTGCGATTTCTATTTTTACGGGATAAGACGGAACAAGCTTTGTCTTCAAAGAATTTTGGAGTAGGCGATTGGTTTAATTATCAATACCAATCATTTATTTCTTGGTTTGGGAATCTAGCGAAAGGTGAGCCATTTACTGCTTTGGCCTATTTGTGTACTGCCTTGGTGGTAGTTACTGTATTAAAAAATGGTTTTAGATATTTAGCCATGAATTTTATGGTTTTAATTCGAAACAGGAGCATTCAAGAAATAAGAGTAGGTATTTATGAAAAGTGTTTATCATTGCCGATTGCATTTTTTACCAATGAGCGCAAAGGGGATCTAATGTCGCGCATGAGTAATGATGTTAAAGAAATTGAATTTGCTTTGATGGTCTCTTTGGAGGCTTTGTATTTTCAGCCATTAAATATTTTACTCTTTCTGGTTGCATTAGTGGTGTTATCGGCCAAATTAACTTTATATATTCTATTATTTCTTCCAATTACTGCCTTGATTATTGGTTTGATTGGGAGAAGTCTACGAAAGAAAAGTGGAAAAAATCAAGAATTAATGGGTAAAGTCATGACTGCTTACGAAGAGACTTTGGGGGGTATTCGAATAATAAAAGCATTCAATGCGAGTGGTTGGTTTAGTGAAAAATATAAAAAGCAGGATGAGGAGTATACCAGAAATAATATATCGGTGCAACGCAGGTATGATTTAAGCTCACCCATGAGTGAAACTATTGGTTTAGGTGTATCGGCTTTATTGTTATGGTTGGGTGGTGGAATGGTATTTCGAGGTGAGTTGGACCCTGAGTTTTTTTTAACGTATTTCGCCATTTTTAGTCAGTTAATTCCGCCATTTAAAGCATTTTCAAATGCGCTATATGCAGCGCAGAAAGGGATTGCTTCTTTGGATAGAATCAAAGAATTGGTTACTGCACCGGAGGTGGTACAGGACCCTGAAACAGCCAATCCACCCGTATTTAATCGTGCTATAGAATTTAAAAATGTAGGTTTTAGTTATGTAGATGGTAGCGAGGTGCTTTCCGATATTTCTTTTTGTATAAATAAAGGGGAGACGGTTGCTTTGGTGGGGCCATCTGGGGCAGGTAAAACAACTATCACAGATCTATTAGCAAGGTTTTATGATGTTAGTACTGGTAGCATTGAGTTGGATGGTGTTTCAATTAAAACCATGAAGCAGGATGAACTGAGAAAACTAATTGGTGTAGTAAATCAAGAGAATATCTTATTCAATGATTCGATTCGAAATAATATTCTTTTAGGAAAATTGAGCGCTAATTCGGAGGAGATAGAATTGGCATTAAAAGCGGCTTACGCGCATGATTTTGTGCTTGATTTGCCACTGGGAATGGATAGTGAGGTTGGAGAGCGTGGTGGGCGTTTGAGCGGCGGGCAAAAGCAGCGATTAGCTATTGCGAGAGCACTATTAAAGAATCCTGAAATACTAATCCTTGATGAAGCTACCAGTGCTTTGGATTCACAAAGTGAAAAAGCGGTTCAGCTGGCTTTGGAGAAGTTAATGAGAAATCGCACATCCATCATTATTGCACACCGTTTATCAACGGTAACTCATGCCGATAGAATTATAGTGTTAGATAGGGGTAAAATTGTTGAAACAGGGAATCACGTTGAGCTTTTAGCCAAGAACGGTCTATATGCTCAATTGATAAAACTACAGGAATTAAAATCGTAGTTGAAATTCTAATTCCTGTAATTTATAAAGTCATTTAAACTGTTGGATTTGTTGGTTCAGATGAACTGTCGTTTGAATTTGAAGTGTTTTCAGAATTATCTATTGCATTCAAATTTTCGTTGGTAGAAGTCAATCCGTCAGTATCTTCTACCGCTGTTTGCGAAGAGTTATTTGTTTCTGATTCAACCAATGTATTTGAATGATTGGCTTGGTTTTCAAGTTGGCTATTAGCTACTTCTTGTACCGCATCAGATTCTTCGTAGGGTCTTTTGCCAATTAATCGTTCTAAATCGGATTTGAAAATGATCTCTTTCTCCAATAGTTCTTTGGCCACAGCTTCAACTTCTTCACGTTTTTCTGTTAACAATGCGATGGTTCTTCTGTAAGCGTCTTCAATCATATTTCTGGCCTCCTCATCGATAAGTTGGGCTGTTTTTTCGGAATAGGGCCTCTGATAGCCGTATTCGCCCGTTGGATCATTGAAGGATACATTACCGATATTTGGATTCATACCATAGATGGTAATCATGCTGTACGCAAGTTTTGTAATTCTCTCTAAGTCGTTTTGTGCTCCAGTTGAGACCTTACCAAAGAATATTTGTTCTGCAGCTCTTCCACCTAGCGTCATTACCATAGAATCTAATAGTTGTTCGGTTCTGTATAAGTATTGTTCTTTTGGTAAATATTGAGCATATCCTAAAGCAGCTACTCCTCTAGGGACAATAGATACTTTAAGCAATGGATCTGCAAATTCTAAGAACCATCCGGCAACAGCATGTCCTGCCTCGTGGTAGGCTACTATTTTCTTTTCTTCTGGTGAGATAATTTTATTTTTCTTTTCTAAACCTCCGATAACGCGGTCGATTGCATCTTGGAAGTCTTTCATTTCCACTAATTCTTTTCCTCTTCTGGCGGCGATTAAGGCGGCTTCGTTACATACATTAGCAATTTCTGCTCCTGCAAAACCAGGAGTTTGTGTAGCTAGTTTATGTGCATCTACATCGGTTGCTAATTTTGTTAATGGCTTTAAGTGTACGTTGAAGATTTGCTCTCTGCCAACAATATCAGGCCTATCAACACTAATTTGGCGGTCGAATCTACCCGGTCTCATTAAAGCGCTATCTAATATGTCGGCACGGTTGGTAGCGGCTAAGATAATAACACCTGAGTCTGTACCAAAGCCATCCATTTCTGCCAACAACTGATTTAATGTATTTTCTCTTTCGTCATTAGAACTTTGAATTAGGTTCTTTCCTCTTGCACGTCCAATTGCATCAATTTCATCAATGAAAATAATGGATGGTGCTTTTTCTTTTGCCTGTTTGAAAAGATCTCTTACTCTACTGGCACCAACACCTACAAACATTTCTACGAAATCGGAACCTGACAATGAGAAAAATGGAACACCGGCTTCACCTGCTACGGCTTTTGCTAATAAAGTTTTACCGGTTCCTGGAGGTCCAACGAGTAATACGCCTTTAGGGATTTTACCACCCAAATTTGTATATTTTTTAGGATTTTTTAGGAAGTCAACCACTTCCATAACTTCTTCCTTTGCTTCTTCTAATCCCGCAACATCCTTAAA
>JBJOFM010000209.1:0-6920 GCA_046048755.1 Bacteroidota bacterium
TCTTGGCTTCCTGAGCAAATAGGCTGTTAGCTGCCAAGGCAATCGCTACCGTGGCACATAACCGTTTTGCTTGTAACAAAGAGTTTGTTTTCATTTTAACAGATGTTTGGTTCAAAAAAACACCTGCGGTATTATGGAAAATTATAATCTATATTAATGAACCGTGAACAACGAAATGATAATATTCCTATAAACAATATCAAACGTTACATATTGCAAAATAAAATTCAAATAATTGATATTCAAACAATTAGGTGGAAAATTGTATTTAAGTATCGTTAAAATTCGATTATCAAATTAATACTTCTCCCCGGCATTGCCACACCACTACCATGAACCTTAATATATTCGTTACTTAAATTTTGCATAGTGGTAGCAATTCGAATATCTTTCCATAAAAACTGCACACCGATGTCCAATTGCAGGTACCCGGGAGTACCATTTTTACCAATTCGGTTGTCCGAAATATCGCCAGCGGCTAATTTTCTTTGTGCCGCAGCGGCGCAATATTTAATAAATACACGATTTGATTTTTCCTTTCCCCAGAGATAATTCCATTGCACCAATCCGTTGGTAGGTGGAATCCTACGCATGGGTTCATTTTTAGTTAAGTTATCGCCACGCATGGTAGCATACCCCGCCTTGATAAACATGGATTTGCCCAAGGAAATCTCGGTATAAACTTCCAAACCTTGAACGATTGCACGCTCAATATTCTCTTTCTGAAAAACTGGATACCCGTTTATGGAGTCTTGGCCCTTTCTTACCCTAGCAATCACATTGTACAAGTAATTTTGGTAATAGGAAACTTGAAATTTCAGTCTATTCGCATTTAACTTTAAACCTACCTCATGATTGTTGGAATACTCTGGACGCAAATTAAACTGGGGCAATTCGTATCGAAAATCCACAATCCCGAGTGTTCCCATATCATCAATATTGGGTGCGCGAAATGTACTCGAGAAATTGCCGAAAACACGTAAATTATCGCCCACGATGGTTCCCGATTTGCCTAAAGCCGATGATAGTCCCAAGGTATTTACCAAAGCTCTATTATTATCCTGCACCTCGCCCAAAGTAATATCGGCGATCGTAGTGCTTGTGGATTGCAATCTACTTCCCAAGGTAATCTGAGCCTTTTTCCATTCCCCCTTCATCATCGCATAAAAACCGTGTTGAAACAATAAAGAGCCATTGGGATAAAGCCCCCTTGAATCGGTAATTGTACTGGTGATTAAATCTGTTTTTCTTCGGATCGACACTACCTTATCGCTATACAATTCATACCCAGTATTAATAATCCAGTGATTTTTAAATCGATGATTCAATTCGGCTAAAACAAACTTCGTCCTGATTTCATCGTTTTCAAACGTACTCGAAGTTGCATTATTTTTCCTCAACGTACGTTCCTCGTTACTGCCCTGTAATCCGCCTGTTAGCTTGAATTGGGTTTTTTCTGAAACCGAAACTATTCTTCGAGCGTATAACAATTGTCGTTGCTGCACATCCATGGAATTAACCGCAAAGTTTTCCAACACCACTTTATGATAAACGGGTACATTTTCTTGGTTATTAGTTTGATACGCTAGCTGCCATTCCCCATACTTAGCCTTAATTCTCAATTTGGCATCCGCATTCAGTTCCTGATAACCAGTAGGTGTCTGTTTGATGTTGGAACCTCCAGCAATAACATCCCCAAATTTGCGGTAGGTTAGACCAACCGTTAATGCCACTTTTTCACTTGCTACATCTGCATATAATCGCTGGGAGCCTTCCATTGTTGGAGCCATCGTACGGGTTATTCCGCCTACTTTTCTTAATTTAAAATTCGTTGACCCAGTAAATTCGGGTTGCCGATAATACAACATCATCGCACCGCCAATGGCATCGCTGCCGTATTGAACACTTCCGGTTCCTAAAACCACATCCATTCCAGAAAGCGCCATTCCATCAACGGTGTTGATGTATTGATTAGGCCCATAGCGAAACGTACTGTTATTCAATCGAATACCATCCACCAACGTAAGAATCTGATTGCCGGTCATGCCACGTAAATACGGAGATCCCCCACCGTGATTGGTCTTTTGTACCTGGATACCCGGAATCTCAGATAAGGCTTCAGGTACCGTTCTTTGGTAGGTAGCATTGATAGGATTCTTCAATGAAAATCCGGTGTAGGCAGATTTTTGCGAAAGTTCTCCGGGTCGAAATGAAATATAAACCGTGTCAATTATTGCCAACTCTTTGATGGATCGCTGAAAATTTGAATCCAATTGCTCCTGTGCATGTACTTCCTCGGAAACAACCCCCAACAAAGCCAAGAAAATCATCACTCGGCCGCGAATAACGAAATTAAGCATTAGCGTAATACTTTGATTTTCTATTCTCCTAGGGTAATAACAATCCCTCTATTTATTGGTGGCAATACACTTGCTTCCCCTTTAACGTATTTCCACAAAACCTCATTCATGATAAATTCATCGGCTTCGTCCTCCCTGTCCAACTTCAACAAATTACTTCTATCCATTAAATAAGAGGTAGAACGAGGATTATCGGCCGAATTTTTTTCGTTTAAATTGATTTTTGCTGGCACATGATTAAACCCTTGGTTAATAACAGTATCGGAAAAACAACGCCACATTGATGTGGCACCGGCATCGTATTGACTCATCGGCGACATTCCTAAAATCAATTCCATGGTTCTAAGCATCGAGGAAGTGGTGTAATGGGTATGATCGATATAATTCCTCTTTACAAAACCACCAGCCACATACGCCGTAGACCGATGGGCATCCACATGATCTGGGCCATTTTGAGCATCGTCTTCCAAAATAAACACCACGGATTCTTTCCATAGAGGGGTTTTGGATAGATAATCCACAAACATCCCTACCGCTAAATCATTATCGGCAACATGCGCAAACGGCGTTGGCCTACCTTTTCTAACACCTTCTGTATGATCGTTAATGAATCGCAAGGTACTTAATTGGGGAACTTTATTTACGGACATTAACGAATCAAAATCGCGTTTCCATTGCCAAAATCGGGTGCTATCTTTAACAGACTCATCCCATGAAGTGAAATAGGTACAAAACTGACCTTCCAACGACGGAATATTGGCCTTGTAGTCATCGGCAAATTCCCCATACGTACGGTAAGAAATACCTGCGCGTTTCGCATGGTCCCAA
Source organism: Bacteroidota bacterium (assembly GCA_046048755.1). Taxonomy (GTDB): domain Bacteria; phylum Bacteroidota; class Bacteroidia; order NS11-12g; family UBA955; genus JAGKXC01. The sequence goes on from JBJOFM010000209.1 coordinate 3,189, forward strand.
ATAAAACCTTTGTGAGGATGGGCGATGGTCCATTGACCTTCGTATACATAATCCCCGCCTTTACCGCCATAACTCACCGGCCAGGTTTTTTCGGTGTAATCGTTGGCCATGGCAGCAGTGCTCCAGTTGTGACCATCGGCACTTACTTCGGCATCCACATAAAAATTATCCAACAACACAAATTCCTTCACCAATTTATGCTGGTTGGGCGTGATATTCTCACCAAAAAGCAGCAAACTTGTATCGCCATTGCCACCCGGTACATCGCTTAGCACTTGATCGTAGGTTCTATTTTCCTTGATAATATAAAACACGTGTTTAATGGGTGAAGGTACTCCTAAGACCGCAGGAATAGGATTTCCCTTGGGTATTGAGCTATCTCCCGTTTCTTGGGATTTCTGGTAAGGAATATTTTTTATACACTGTTTAGTTCCCCAAACTAGATTTTGTGGATTCTCTGCCCATTTCAAATCGGTTACCTGCAACGTGCCTCGAAACAATGAACCAATGTACTGAACGGGCATGGCTTTGATCCCGCCTTGGTAGGTTACTTGATTGCGTTTCGCCGTTGGATTAGGACCGCGGGGATTGGGTGCCGATGCAATTCCTTTGCCATTGCAAATCCATAATTTACCGGCAGCAACCGTTACCTGAGTTGGATACCAGCCGGTAGGAATATGTCCCAACAACGTAGATTCCATCGGCTCCGAAACATCAAACACCACCAAATTGTAATTATCGGCATTGGCCACGTACAACCGATTATTGGCGATATACATCGCATTGGGGGTTGATCCTGTAGGTGCATTGGCCGCAATGGCTGTATTTAATATTTCGGCCAAGCGGTACTGGGTGCAATCAATCACATACACCGTATTATCGTTTCCGCAAGCCACAAAAATTCTATTTCCTTTTTCGTCCCACAATATCTCGTTGGGATTGGAACCCACTTTGATTCTCTTTTTTACCAGCAGCGTGCTCGGATTCACCAATGCAATCGTAGCGTTTCCCCATTCACTAATGACCAATTCCGAATTCTCCGGGCTCAATTTCTCCCCGATATCTACGGGCTTAATCCGAATATCGTATGCCGCAGAAGTCAATTTTAGTTTACCAATAAGTTTTTTCGATAATAAATCAAGGGCATACAAGGCCGAATCTTCTTTCGTAACTACATACAACGATTTTTCATCGACACTTAACACCAAGGCCGAAGGCGAAATCCTGGTAGGCCATGGAGTCCCCAACACCAACGTATCCTTACGCGTCAATTTCCCCATGGAAAACGCAAATACCTCTATCCAATTGTTATTGGCACCGGTAGCATATAAAATATTGCCCGATGGGTTAAAACACATTCCGTAAAAGGTTTTATTCATCGGCATACTATCCACTACCCTCTCCGTTTGCACATCAACTACCTGGATAGAATGATCGCTTTGACCCGCATTTTGTACCAGCACCCACCGCTGAGACGGATGAACCACCATTTTCATTGGCAAATCTCCTACTCGAATTTGATTCCCTACCGGCGAAATACTCCAGCCATTGGGCAATTTTACTGGTACAGAATTATTGATACTTGGGGTTTGCGGTTTTGTTTCGGATACAAGGATCGGAACAGCCTTACCTGCTGATTTGTTCTTCTTTTTCTTCGATTGAGCCAACGAAACTTGGGACAGCATGAGTATAACACCCAATGCAGCGCTTACAATATGTTTGATATTCATCGTTCTATTTTTTATTAATAAATCGTTCATCGTCCATGGGTTCTCCCATCTTTACTTCTCGCCACGGAATGGTTCGATCGTACTTTTTAATCGCTACCTCAGGATCAAAAATTCGAACATCGCTTTTCTCTAAGAGGTACGGAGTGTAATCCGGTTTTGTTGTGAAGAAATCGGTTAATGTAGTAGCCGTTAAATCATAATGATTCACCGGTTTGATACCCATCAACGTGTACATTGTTTTTATTATGGAACCAAAATTGGCGTGGGTATGGGAAACATATCCTCGCTTTACGTAGGGTCCTGCCATAAACAATAAACTCCGATGAGCATCGATATGATCTACTCCACCTTGGGGATCATCTTCGGTCACAATCACCAACATATTTTTCCAATACGGAGTGTGCGATAGAAAATGGAGCATTCTTCCCAAAGCTAAATCGTTATCGGCTACATACGAGTGTAAAAAGGGATATCCATCTTGTGGACGAGGTCCCGTGGTATGATCGTTGGGCAACTGAATCGTTACAACTTGAGGCATAGTATCCTTTCCTGTTAGCCATTTTTCCGTAAATTCTTCTTCAAATTGCTCTACGCGAAATTGATCCGGAATATTCATATTATACCCGGCATACTTGCGTGAGGTATTAGGGAATATTGCTGCTGGCATTGGAAACGGAACGGCCAAGGCAGTACCATTGGCAGTATCGTACCATTCTTCTTGCACATCGGTGTATTCGTTGGCCTGACCGAAATTATACACCGAAATATTGTTTCGTTGCAAAGCCTCCCAAAAACCACCAATTTCATTGTAGTCTTCTGCATCCTGAGCACCCGTAGTTCTAGGGAAAATCCTGCCCGGTGCAGGAGAAAATAACCGATACGATCCGGCATTGGCCGAATTGGTCTCTACGTACTCGTTGGGGATGGTACCCATCATCCAATGGTGCCCGTGAATGGAGGCATCGCTATCGCAATAAAAATTATCGGATAAGGAAAACGATTTAGCAATTTTATGGTGATTGGGTGTGATTTTTACATTTTTCGCTTGCATTAAGGCGTCTAAGGTTAAAGAATCCAACCCATATTTTTTTAATAATTTACGAAACTCTTCCGCGCCCAACGGATTATCGCTTAATAAAGACAAACGATCTTGAATGTCTTTTCTAATCACCGATTCGCAATTCACACCAAATCGGGCTAACGATGAATCGCCTTTAACGTCTGGCAATTGTGCAAACACTTCATCAAAGGACCGATTTTCCTTGGTGATATATACAATATGAGAAATGGGTAATTGATGGATGGCTGGGGAAGATTCAGTTTCCGTTGTAGAACCATCCTTTAAAGAAGAACCATCCGCAATCGAAGAAACATTAACCATCGATGAACCATCCTTCACCGAAGATGCAATTTTTTTCTCTGTGTAGGTATTTCGCAAACAAACTGCTTTTCCTTGCTCCCATTGGGCATTTCCGGTGAGCTGAATTCGTTGGATTAGCCCCAATTGGATATCGCCAACATACGTCCCTTGAGGCGGAGCCTTAAACCCAATACCTCCATTGGGTCCAGCACCATATCCGCGAGCTGAAGTTAGTAGCAATTGGTTTTTTCGGGGCAAGAATTTCACGCGGGTAGCACCCCATCCGGCCGGTAAAAAGCCCAAGGTCTTGTTGGTTTTCAAATCGATCGCTGCCACTGCATTAAACCCTAGCAGAGCCACATACAATTGATTGGCAGCAGGATTAATATCCAAACCGTAAGGGAAATATCCTCGCACTTCGTCCAATACAGTCCCCGAAACGATGGGAATATATCGAACCACCTTGCGTTTTTTCAAATCGATGACGGCGATATTATCGTTCTGCGTTTGAGAAACATAGGCAAATTTGCCCTTGCACACCAAGGAACTGGGATGAGACCCACCAACAATTTCCGCATCTTCAATCATTTCGCCGATGCGTAATCCTGTTTTAATAGTGGCAACTTGTTGATTGGAAAGAAT
>JBJOFM010000210.1:0-7061 GCA_046048755.1 Bacteroidota bacterium
AGCAGATTTAAAAGGAGTCATTAAAAATCGAGTGATAGCCAATGAAACCATCCATGTTTTGATGATTACCGGAGATAAAGTTTTAATTCCAGATGGATTTAAAAAGGCCTTGGGTAATTCCATTAAAAGTTTAACCATTTCTGTTTTACATAGTTTGGAATTGCAAGAAAATGAGTTATTCGACTTAGTAAAAGGTTCTGTCTCTAAATCGTACGATGTTATTGTATTGGCCGGAACGTGGTGGAATAAATTTAATTGGGCTTGTAATAATGTTGATCTTACGGGTTTGTTAAAGCAATCAACTGCTTGTTTAGTAACGGTTTACGGGTATAATCGACAAAAGACTCTGTTAGATCAAATTACACACAAACAATTTAGATCTTTAAATCATTTTGGATCAAGACTCAAGGTCCTAATTGATTCTGTTTATCTATAATAATTAATTATTATATTCGTACAACTACAAGAATATGTAATTCGTCATTAAATCAATGAATTGCATTCAATTAGGTAGTTGTTGCTTATGGTTAGAATTTTAGGTGTACTATTAATTTGGTTTGGATTCGCTTTGAATTCCCATGGGCTTCATGCTCAGGCGGATTTCGGGGCAACAAATCGAAAGGGATGTGCACCATTAACTGTGCAATTTTCGGATTTGTCCAGTGGTACAATTGTGTCATGGGCTTGGGATTTAGGAAACGGTAACTTGAGTAGTTTAAAAAATCCTTCGGCCAGCTATACGTCACCGGGTAAATACACCATTAAGTTAACCGTTACCGATGCAGCGGGAAATAAATATTCGGCCACCAAAACCAATTTTGTTATTGCATTCAAATCGCCCGTTGCGGATTTTACTGGAAGTCCTCGGACTATTTGTCAAGGCGAATCTGTAACCTTTGCCGACCAATCCACGGCGGGAGATACGGCTATTACAAAATATACTTGGGACATGAACGATGGGACGGTGATTACGTCATCTTCAAAACCCACCCATACTTTTAAAAGTGCTGGAACTTTCCCGATATCGTATTCCGTACAAGATGCAAATGGCTGTGTTTCGAAAGTAAGTAAATCGGCCTATATTGTAGTGAACCCAAAGCCAACGGCTGATTTTATTGCCGATTCTGCTATTGACTGCAGGGCGCCATCGTGGGTCACGTTTATTGATAAAAGTAAGGGTAAAGGATTGAGCGGGAAATGGTCGTTTGGAGATGGTAATCAGAAAACGTTAGTTGTTGGTGGGAGTACTCGACATCAATATACTAATTTAGGGAAGTATACGGTAAAATTGGTAATACGGGATAGCAATGGTTGCAGGGACTCGATTATAAAGAATTCGGTGGTTATTTTGGAGCCGTTCAAAGCCGATTTTACCTCCGATAAACAAGCTTTTTGTGGTTCTGGGACGGTGAATTTCACCAACAATAGTATTCCACAAACGGGGGTTGTTTCCACGTGGGATTTCGGAGATGGTACCTCATCTACACGATCTCATCCTTCCAAATTCTATAACAAGACTGGGAAATTTACGGTAACACTTACCATTCAATCGATGTATCGGAATTGTTCGGCAACGGTTACTAAGACCCAACATATTATCGTAAACCCATCCCCTAAGGGTAAAATTCAACTGAGCGATACAGCGCCATGCAAGGTGCCATTTACAGTGTACGCAACCTATTTAGATTCGTTTGGATACAAGAAAATTACTTGGCGAATGTCTATCAATAACGGACCTAACCGTGTATTGGGTAGTGTTAATCCCATTCGAATTGATGGAAATTCTTATGGCCTTCATTTAATCTCTGCTGTTGTTGAAAACAAAGAAGGATGTGTAGATACCATAGAATTTCGCTATTTAGAACCGGTGATCATTTCAGCAAATGTTGCCGGCAATCGCTGGGGTTGTGTGCCGTTGAAATCAAAATTAAAGGCAAGTATTAAATCCAATAGAAATATTAAATCCATTTCTTGGGAATTTCACGATGGAGACATACGCAGCGGTGTTGATGTAGAGAAGAATTTTCCCGATACCGGTATTTTCAATGCAAAACTCACGGTTTGTACCGACAATAATTGTTGTGTTACCCGGAATTTTCAAATTCATGTGGGAATGAAATTGAAACCGGCATTTTATACGCAACCAACCGGGGAATTTTGTAATAATACGGATAGTATATTTTTTGTGAATGCCACCCAATATCCGGGTTTTGTAATTGATAGTTTTATTTGGAATTTTGATGAAACCGATGGGGTTCCTGGAGCGTCCTTTACCCCTGCTTGGATGGTAGCACCTCGGCGGTATGAAAAATCCAATGTTTGGCATCGGTACGATCGGGATACGGGCTGGGTAAATCCGCAGTTATTTGCCTATCACCATGGATGCGAATCTGTTATCGATCAGCGCGATTCCATTAAAATTAAAGCCGCTTTTGCAAAGATTGGGTATTACCTCAATGTTTGCGATTCAAACGCGTTATATCTATATAATTTATCGAGGTCATTTACCCGTTTCGAATGGATTATTGATAAGAAGAAATATACCAAAGATACGATTACCCTTTCGGCATCCTTTCCGCATTACATTCGATTACGAATTTGGGATGATTCCACCGGCTGTTTTGATACCACAGAGATGGTTTATACTCCGGAGAGTTACGCGTCTCCTAGTATTCAGGAATTAGAGTCTGATTTGTGTGCGCCGGGACATGTAGTTCTACGGGTTGTCAATGGACCTACGCAATTTGATTGGGTAGTAAATGGAACGTTGTTTGCAAAAAATCAAACCACGGTAAAAATACCCTTTGATACGGCGGGTGTTTATTTTGTGGAGTATTTTACCCCATTGGGTAAATTCTGCAATGGTATAAGCAAGTTGAGGTACGATGTGGGAGAAACGGATTTGCGAGGTTCGTTAAAACGATCCCCCGGATGTTTGCCAATTTCGTTGGAATTGTACGACTCCTCTTATTCACCCACAAAAAAACATGTATGGGTATTGAGCACAGGTGATACCATTCCAATTACATCGGCATTAACAAAATATGTTGTAAAAAATGCCAATACGGATACGGTTTGGGCAACGCTAAAATCAAAGGCGTCTAAACAATCTTGTTATCCAACGGCTCGATTACCGATAGCCATTTCGGGTCCAATATTTACGTTACGACAGTTATGGGAACACAGCTGCGATAAGAGTTTATTCCAAGGATTTGCCGTTCAAGTGAATAAGTCGCCCGCAAAAATTAGTTGGGACATGGGAGATGGAAAAACGTATTCAACTTCTTTTGTTCGACATGGTTACAAGGATTCGGGTATCTATAAAGTAAGAGTAAAATTAACGGATTCTGCTGGTTGTGTTACCGAAGAGGAACGCTCTGTTTATTTTCCAGGTAATCGATTGAAAATTAACGTTGCCTATTCGGTGATAGGTACCAAATGCGCACCTATGCTGGTGCAATTTCGGGATTCGAGTAGTTCGTTTAATGTGAAAATTTTAAGTTGGTTTTGGGATTTTGGGGATGGGACATCCAGCGTATTAAAAAATCCACAGCACCAGTATTTAAAACCGGGAAAGTACTCCATTACATTAACCATTAAAGATTCTTTGGGTTGCACGGAAACGAGGAAATTTTTGGATCTAATCTTGGTTCCAGGTCCTGACGGCCAATTTTCCTTTTCGCCAAAATCGGGTTGTCTTCCTTTATTGGTGAACTTTAAACATAGTACAACCGGCGCTGTATTGAAGAAGGAATGGGATATGGGGGATGGAGTTGTACAAGTGGGTGACATATCTTCTTACACTTATAAACTTCCAGGAAAATATATTCCATCTTTGATTTTAAAGGATTCCTTTGGTTGTGTAAAAGCAATTCAATCGCCGGACACCATTGAAGTTTTTGGACTACCTGTGCTTAAAATCAATCAATCGGGTTTGTGTTTTAACGACTCGGTGATGTTGAATGCAGAAGGGGTGGCCAATTCACCAACTCTAGATAATGTCACGTGGATGGTGGAAGGTAAGCGTTATGCCGGATTTTCAACTTCGGTGAAATTTTCGAATAAAAATGCTTTGGTAAAGGTGTGGGCAAGCAGCAAACAAGGTTGTGTGGATAGTATAACCAAGAATTTAAAACTCTATGGAGCAACAATTTCGGTGAATCCCTACGATTCCATTGTTTGTCTTGGTAGTACGTGGAAAGGTGTGGTAAAATACAGTTCGGATACCACGATATTTCAACAAGGTTGGTATTTAAATAATACCTATCAAACCAATGCACTCAATTTTCAATTTGTGCCCTTGAATTCTCAGATTTATTTGTTGCAATACATCACCAAGAATGTCATTGGATGTGTGGATTCATTGCCAATTCCGGTTCGTGTATTGGTAGGAGACACCGTAACACCTCCTGCACCTAATTGGAGACGGGTAAGTGTCACGGGTGATAAAAGCCACGAGCTGGTTTGGGGGAATGTGCGGAGTTTTGATTTTAAACGATACCGAGTTTGGGTAGATCGAGGTGCCGGGTATCAGTGGTTATTGGATAAATCAACTATGGGCGATACGGTGGGTATTGTATCGGATGCGGAGAGTTTGGTGAGGAGTGATTGTTACAAAGTTTCGATGGAAAATTTATGCGGATTTACGCAGACTTTGTTGGATTTGAAGTCTCATTGTACTATCGAATTGAAAGGAAAATCGTTGGTGAATGCATCGGAACTTCGTTGGTCTCCTTATGCAGGTTGGCCGGTGGATTTTTATACCATTTATCGACAAAAATCGGCACTAATTTGGGATTCTATCGGTAGGGTTGATGGATCGATTTTACAGTATATCGACACAAATATTACTTGTTATCAAACCCATGTTTATCGAGTAAAGGCTCGAGAGTTGCTGGGGTTTACGGAATTCAGTTTTAGTGATACCTGCCATGTAAAACCCATTTATATTAATAAGGTGAACCCGCCTGTGATGCGCAGGACTACGGTTGTAAATGATGAATATGTTCGGGTTGATTGGGAAAAACCACTACGAAATCGTTTTCCGTTGGTAAATTATGTGATTAAAGGAGAGCAATTAACAACGCCTTTGGGGGGTCCTTTGAGTTCGTCAGTATGGGAATTATCGGCACGCGAGGATTCACTGTTGTTAAAGCATCGTTGGGTAAATGTAGATAAATGGAGTTATCGATATAGGGTATTAGGGATTGATGAATGCGGTGATAGTTCTGTTTGGACCACCGTATCACAATCAATTTTACTGGAGGTTACTTTAAACAATGATTTTCATCCAGTATTACGATGGAATAAATACCAAAGATGGGATGACGGGGTTAGGGAGTATTTGGTGGAAAGAAATATGGGTGCGGGTTTTCAGGTTATTGCTACATTGACGCCCAACGATACAACGTACACGGATGTTTTGAGTAGTTTGAATTGTATTCCAACATTGGAGTATCGGGTTACGGCAAATCGCAATCGAACCGTACCTTCGGATAGTGTATGGTTGCATTTATCGGCGAGTAATGTGAGCAAGCCAGTTACTGTAACAAAGGTATTTGTGCCAAATGCATTTACTCCCAATAGCAATCGACTTAACGAGACTTTTCAGCCTGAGGGTATTTACATTGCGAGTTACGCCTTAAAAATATTTAACATTTGGGGCGAAGAGCTATTTAGTGAAACGGGCTGTTCACCGAAATGGGATGGCAACTACATGGGTAAGGAGTCTCCTCAAGGCGTGTATGCGTATTTAATTGTAGCCAAAGGGGTAGACGGGAAACGGTATTATTTTAATGGTAATGTTACTTTGTTGCGTTAATTAAATGGAAAACGCTGCTACCATAATTCCAACGAATATTTTCTTAATCAGATAGCTAATGGCACTTCCATCAGGAGTATTTCTGCGTTGGCGGAATTGGCTTTGATTGATAATTGCGATTGTTCCCAGATTCCTAACCCATCTCTGCTTTCTAGGTCCTGACCTTGTATGTTGAAATTTCCATTAAGTATAAAGGCATAAACGCCATTTTTAGGGTCTTTGAGGTTATAGGTTATTTCTTTGTCTTGGTCGAAATGTCCTAGGTGGAACCACGCATTTTGGTGTATCCAAACGCCTTCATCATCGGAATTTGGTGAAAGTACTTGTTGTAACTTATTTCTACGATCGTTTAGGTTTAGTGTTAATTGATCGTAGCGAGGGGTTACATTTTTTTTGTTGGGGAAAACCCAGATTTGCAAAAACTTCACAGGGTTTTCTTTGCTTTTGTTGTATTCGCTATGGGTAATACCTGTTCCGGCACTCATCACCTGAATGTCTCCGTGTTTTATGACGGAAGTATTCCCCATGGAGTCTCTGTGCTCCAAATCTCCTTCTAGCGGAATGCTAATGATTTCCATGTTGTCGTGTGGATGGGTGCCAAACCCCATTCCCGCTTCAACAAAATCGTCATTTAATACGCGTAAAACGCCAAAATGCATTCGTTCCGGATTGTAATAGTTAGCAAAACTGAAGGTATGTCTGCTTTTTAACCAGCCGTGATTGGCTTCACCACGCGAATTGGATTTATGCAATACGATATTGTTCATAATGGTAGATTTTGTGTTTTCGATGTGATTAAATCCAACAATGTTCAAGGGTTTTAGTTCGTCTATATTGTTGGCTGATAAATTGGTAGCGAGCTTATTGGAAGCTAACAGGGTGGTTCCTAAAATGCTGTTTTTAATAAACTTTTTACGATCCATGTTGTGTTTGTTGTTTGTTTAAACAAATTTATATTATTTCCTTTAAAAATAATATGTTATATAAATAATAAATTCATTTAACTTGCATCGGAAATGAAGGGATTGGAGTTAGACTTTGGTATTGTATCCAAATTGCTGATTGCGTTACTTGGATTGGTAACCTCCTCATTTATTTTTATTGCAAAATCCTATTCTTCTCGTGCGAATAAGTTCTTAGGGTTGTTTATTTTAACAATGTCTTGGTTTCAAATGCAACCTGTATTGTATGCACATTGGGGTTTGATTTTGAGGTATCCCTCGATTTATGGATTTTATAT